>NZ_JAPVLS010000177.1:0-7112 GCF_027158125.1 Streptomyces sp. H39-C1 | reverse complement strand
ACCGCGACGCCGCGCAGATCACCCGCGACCGGGCCACCGCCCGCGCCGTCGCCCTCGCCGCCCGCCTCGCGGAGCGCACGCCTGCCCAACGGCAAGGCTGGCGCGGCCGTCGGCTCACCCGGCGGCTGTCGAAGGCGGTCGGCCGGGCCTCCGTCGGCACCGACCCACAGCAGCGCGTGCAACTGCTCGACCAGCTCGCCGCCCGCCGGCACGCTCTCGCGCTCGCCACGGTCCCGCTCCCCTCCCCCTGGTCCCCGCACCACGACAACGTGACGACCCCCACGGTCCCCTCGCTGAAGGCCCAGAATGCGTCGGTCCCCAAGGACGGTCCCCAGCTTGTTACCGAACTGAGCGGGGTCTGGGGACCGCGCAAGGAGAGGGGACCGGTCCCCGGAACCTGGGACCACGACGCGGGGACCGAGGAACGTGATGCGGGGACCGAAACGGGGACCGAGCCCGTCAGGCAAGAGCCCAACCAGGGGCACGAAGGTAGCGCGGGGACCGGCTGCCTCTCGGTCGAAGTACCTGCTCAGGCCCAGGGATCGCACCGGGGACCGACCAGCACCGGACCGGGGACCGAACCCACCGGGGACCGGGGACCGACCAGCACCGGACCGGGGACCGAGCCCACCGGGGACCGGGGACACACGGTCCCCCTCCCGCGGAAGCCGACCGCGAAAGCCAGGGGCAAGCGCAACGGTCGGTCTCGCAGCTCGCAGCCGCAACGCCCGCCGCGCGAGCTGGAGCAGTCCGTAGACCAGCTCGCCCAGCGGGTCCGTCCCCACGTCCCGGCCCTGCTCGCCCGCGACGGCAACGAAGCGGTCACGCGGGTCCAGCTGCGGGAGATCCTCCGCCGCGAGGGCCTGGCGGGCGGCCGAAACGACCGACTGAGCCTCGTCCTCCAGCACCTGCGGAACGACGACGCCACGAAGACGAGGAGCACCGCCCGATGAAGATATGCCGCCGGTTCAAGACCGTCCGTGCAGAGTACGAGCGGGAGATCGGGTTCATGCTCGGTCACGCCGAACGGCACGCGGGCAAGCCATCGGGCAAGTCCAGCGCGAAACAAGCCATATCGACGAAGGCACGGATGGCCCGGGCACTCAACAGTCACGTCGGACGCTGCCTTGAGTGCGGATGAACCGGCAACGCAGCAGCTCAATGCCCCTGTCCACCCGGCTGGCCCGACCTTTTGCCGGGCCAGCGCCCCGTTCCGGAGGCGCGTCGTGATCCCGGGTCCTGTGCGCTCATCCGCACCCACGTCCGCCGAGGCCAGCGCCGGGGCGGACGTCCTAGTCCGCCGACGGCTCCTGCACACAGCCGTCCTCGCCCCGACCGGCCAATGGCTCGTCCAACACCGCCCCGACGGACCCGTTCACGTCCTCCCGGGACCGGCGGCCGTCATCGATCTGGTCGCGACCATCCAGCACCGCATCCACTCCACGAGGCCCGTATCTCGATGACGAACCCGCCCCAGAACGACTCCACCCCCGAACCTACACAGGACCTCAACTCGGTCCCAGAGGGAGCAAGATGGAGGTTCGGACACTCCCCCCAGGGGGGCGTGTCCGAACCTGTCCCCGCCCCGGGGGTGGCGGGGCCCGACCGGCACCAGGGGGCGCCGGACGGGAAGGCTGCGACCGAGGGCGGATCGCAGCCAGGAACCGCCCCTAAGGGGCGGACCAAGGGAAGAGCACGCCCGCGCGACAAGAAGCAGCGCCGCGCCCACAGCGTCCGGCTCAACCCTGCCGAGCACGCCCTCATCCAGGCCGGAGCAGACACCGTCGGCATGAGCGTGGCCAGCTTCCTCGCCTACTCCGGGATGGCCATGGCCCGTGACCAGTCTCGTACTGCCGTTGCCATCGCTACCGAACGCGACGTGCTGACCGAGCTGTTCGCGATGCGGCGGCAGCTCGGCTGGGCCGGCAGCAACCTCAACCAGGCCGCCAAAGCACTCAACTCCGGCAGCGACGTGCCCCACCTGACAGACGTGATCGCCGACATCCACCGGGCGGCCAACGCTGTGAGAGCCGCAGCCAGCAGGGTGGCCAACCGGCCGGCAGACGAGGCGCTTTGATCCCCCAGATTCACAAACAGGGTTCCAACACGCTGGGGCTGCTGCACTACCTCTACGGCGAGGGCACCCACGAGGAACACGTCGACCCGCACCTCGTCGCCTCCTTCGACGGCATGTCCCCCGACCCTGGCCGGGATGCCAGCGTCACGAAGAAGGACCTGCAGGAACTGCTCGACCAGCCCCTCCACCTCCTGCCCGCGGACCAACGACCCGACAAGCACGTGTGGCACTGCTCCGTGCGGGCCGCACCCGACGACCCGATCCTGACCGACGAGCAATGGGCGGACATCGCCCGCCGCATCGTCGCCGCCACCGGCATCGACCCCCACGACGGCGCGGGCTGCCGCTGGGCTGCGGTTCGTCACGCTGACGACCACATCCACATCGTCGCCACCCTCGTCCGCGAAGACGGCCGCCGACCCGACCACCACCGCTCCGGCAAACGGGCCCAAGCCGAAGCACGCCTCATCGAAAAGGACCTCGGACTCCACCGCGTCGCGCCCGGCGACGGCACCGCCGCACAGCGCCCCACCAGCGCCGAACTCCACAAGGCCAAACGCCAGGGCCGCGAGCGCACCGCCCGCGAAGAACTGCGCGAGACCGTACGACGCGCCGTGGCGGGCGCGACCAGCGAGAGCGAGTTCTTCAACCGGCTCGCCGCAGCCGGCCTCCTGATCCGCAAGCGCGCAGCTCCCTCCGGCGACCTGCTCGGCTACAAAGTGGCCCTGCCAGACGACCGCAACAAGGACAGCGAGCCCGTGTTCTACCCCGGCGCGCGCCTCGCCCCCGACCTGTCCCTTCCCCGCATCCGCGAGCGCTGGTCCGCCGATGGCGACGAGATCTCCTCGACAGGTACTGCCGGCCGCGCAACACCCAACAGCCCCTCCCCCGCGCGCCGGCGGACCGCGTCGGCTGCCTGGACGGCGATCACGGTCGTCGAGCACGGCGACGACGCGCTCGCCGCCGCCCACATCGCGGCAGCCGGCGAGGTCCTGGACGCCCTCGCGAAGACCTCCGCCGCCCACACCCGTCGTGAACTACGGGACGCCGCCTTCGCGTTCGAGCGGGCCTCGCGCTCCCACGTGCGGGCCGAGCGCGGGCACGACCGTGCCCTGCGCCAGGCAGCCCGCGACCTCGTCCACGGCGGACCAGCCCTCGGCCGAGGCGAAGACGGTGCAACGACCGCGATGGCCATCGACATGCTGTTCTTCCTCATCACCGCCACCGCGCACTGGCACGCGAAGAAGGGGCACGCCCAACAGGCCGCCGCCGCACGGCAAGCCGCCGAGCACCTGCGGTCCGCCTACCAAGCCGCCGCTGCCCAACCCCTCGCAGTCCTCTACCAGCGCGGGCGGCGCCTGAACCGGCCCCTGCTCCAAAAGCAGACCGCGCTGCTGCGCGCGGCGCTGCCGGAGCTGGCCGAACCGATCCTCGCCGAGCCCGGCTGGTATGCACTGGCCACCACCATCGCGGACGCCGAAGCCGCCGGCCACGACCCCGCCACCCTCCTGTCCGACGCCGTAGAGCGCCGCGAACTCGAGACGGCCGACTCTGTGAGCGAGGTGCTGGTATGGCGGCTGCGGCGTCTGGCAGATCTGGCCGCCGACGCCTCCGGAGTCCCCGATCACAGGCCAGCGAAGGGGCCGTCCACCGTACTTCCTGCGGCGTCCCGCCACGCGTCATCCGGCCGGCGGCGCGGCGAAGAGGCCGCGGGCAACACGCGCTGAACCGTGCCCGCTGTGCTCGTCCGCAGATCCTGCACACGGCCGACAGCAGGGAGACCACCACCATCCGGCCGGCGATCCACGCCATGACCGTCCGCCACGACGGCAGAAGGGCCAATCACGCCGGGAGGCCGATGCCCCCTTCGGGCACTTGGTGCGGCGGGACTGTGGACTTTGTGAGTTGAAGCTGTCCGGGACCTGGGGGACGATCATGACGCGTGCAGGACGAGACGAGGGAGGACGCCAGGGTGTTTCACCGGATACGCCGCCGTGCGAAGGAGCCCGAGGCACAGCGCCGGTTCTTCGAGCTGTCGGAGCAGATGCAGCTGCAGGGGCAGGTACCGCCGGAGGTCGATCGCGTGCGGGCCGACCTGGAGCACGCCGTGCCAACCGCTGCGGTGGACGACTTCCTCCCGCCCGAGCTGCGCGTGCCGAGCCACGATCAGGTCGCTGGCCGGATCACATCCTGGACGCAGCCGCTCGTCCTAGACGGAGAGATGGTCGCCTGCGCCACGTGCGGGACGTACCGGGACTGGCTCATCCTCTCCGCCCGCGGCCAGATCTGGTTGCGCTGCCGGGCCGGCCATCAGCAGCATGAGCCGCGTCTCAACACCGCCTGGTACAACCGGCACACCGGCCCCGCGGACGCGACGCACGCCACGTTCGAGGACTGCCTGCGCCACCTCGGCCACTGACCCCCACTCCTACGACCCCGCCGGGCTACCGAGCCCGCACTGACCAACCGCCACCTAACACCAAGGGGTCGTTCGACCATGCGCGTTCGCATCGCAATATCCGCCGTTGGCATCACCGCCGTCACGCTCCTCACCGTGCCCGCCTGCACCACCAACAGCACCACCGACACCACCGGGGCCAAGGCCAGCCCCCGCTCGTCCGCCCAGGCCGAAAAGCCGGGCGGTGCCGCCCCAGCCGCCGCCCCGCTGTCGTCGGCCGCACTGGAATCTCGACTCCTCGACGCGAGTGACCTCGGCAGCGGCTATCAGCGCAAGCCCGACCAGCCGGACCGTCACGACGACGTGGCCGTCATCGGCTGCCCCGCCCTGAGCGCGCTGGGCGGCGACGCGGCGACGGGCGGCTCGCTCGACTTCCCCCGCAAGGCGGAAGTCACCTTCACCTACGCCGGCGGCAGCGACTCGGAAGTTTCCGAGGAGCTGTACAGCGACAGCCCGACCAAGCTGTCCGACGGCACCGGCCGCATTTTCAACGCCATGACCGGCTGCCCCACCTATCAGATGATCGTGGGCGGCACGACGATCCATATGGCCTCGCAGAAGCTGGCCGTACCGGGCGGGCTCGGCGACGAGCAGTGGAGCCAGCTCCTGACGTTCTCCGCCGGTGGGCGGGACACCGTCATGAAGCAGACCGCGATTCGTGACGGCAGCCTCCTACTGATCGTCTCCGGCTCCCCGGCCCTCGTCGACCGCCATCTCGACAAGGCCCGCAACAAGGGCCTCAACAAGGCGACGGCAGCCAGCTGACCAACCAACAACGTGCTGCTGCCCCCGACCATCGGCCGGGGGCAGCAGCACGTTGTCACGATGACGGAATGAGCGAGCCCCTGACTGCACGGCCCATCCGAGCGCCATAGGAGCAAAGGAGCCCGGCCTTCCCCTTCGGGAAGACCGGGCTCCACACGTCAGATCGGATGCGTCCTCGGACGCTAGGCCGGGGCCCGGAGCAGTCGCTCCCGGGTGGCCTCGGGCAGCACCCGGCGCAGGACCGGTGCGGTCGAGCTGAGGGAGGCCGCGAAGGACGCGACGAGATCGTGGGGCACGCTGGCGCCGAATGATGCCGCCCACAGGCACGGTGCGCCCAGCGCGGGCTCGGCCCACGCCTGCCACCCGGGCCGGCCCACCTCGTCGGCCGCGACCGTCAGGGCGCGCGGGTCGGCGTCCTGAATGAGGGGCGGAACCTCGCCGAGGCTGAGGTATGAGGTGAACGACGGGTCCATGGCTCCCGTGTGGGGCTGGTCGATGTCGCGGAGCCAGCCGTGTCCGGTCACTGCGTCGAGGACCATCTCGGGGCCGGCCAGCGGCACGGCGGGCTGCTCGCGGGCGTCGAGCGCGACGAGGAAGTCGACGAGGACCTCCCCGGGGACGTCGGGGGTGAAGTAGGCCGACCACGCGGCGAGCGGGCTGCTGGTATCCGCGCGAGCGGAGACCTGCCAGGCGATCGGCAGGTCCCCCAGGTAGAACGGCTCATCCGCCAGAACCCACTGGGCCCAGCGCAGCGTGTCCGGACTGATGTGCAGGACGGTGCTGCGCAGGACCTGCCGGTCCCCTTCCGCCTCGTCCAGCTCACGCCGTCCGCGGACGATCGTCAGGCTCGTCCAGCCCAGGCCGGCGAGGGCATCTGCGACGGCGTCGTAGAAACGACCGTCGTCACCGGCCAGGTGCCGGGGACCCACCCAGTACGCAGGCTGGGCACCGCGCGGGGCGGGCGGGTCGATCGGATACTCGGGGTGCAGGAGCGCCTCCAAAGGCTAGGTGCGGTTCTACTGGCCGTTTGCGATGCGGCGAGGGCGGCGCGGGGGTGCCTGGACGGGGCCCTGCCAGGTCAGGGCGACGGCGACCTCAGGTGGCAGATGACCGAGCTGGGTGTCCGCGTCCCGTCCTTCAGCGAGGTAGACGATGGGACGACCGGTCTCGTCCACGGACGGCACGACCTGCGCGAGACGGTGCGCCATGGGGAAGAACGGGTTCATCGCCAGCCGGACCGGAACGTCCCGGTCGCAGGCAGACAAACGGTCCATGAGATCGCCGACGGTCAACTCCGTGTGCGTCACGGGCAGCCTCCAGGGTGAGGGAAAGCGGTGAGTGGTGGGACTATCGTGCCGCCGGCAACCGGAGCGACTCCGGTGCTCTCAGTGCAGGGAAGTCGCCAGCACGTTACGGCGGGGACGACGATGTCGGCCGGCGTCTGGGTGTCGAAGGACAGGTAGTACCCACGCACCTTGGCCATGCCGAGGACCATGGCGTTCCATCCACCGCTGTTGGTGGCGGGGCGGTCGAGCGGGACCAGCCGACGTAGCAACGGCCGTCCTCGCGGCTGACATGCACGTCCATCGCTGTCAGCCTTGATCGGGCTGCGGACGACGCCGCCGGCCCGAGCCGAGGTGCCACGGATGCAGCCCATGGGCCTCGACGGTGGCAGGGAACCCGGGCCTAATACTGCAACCGCATGTGGTGTGACTGTTGGCGGTGTGGCTCGTTGGTCCGACTGTGTGACGAATCGTTGACGGTGGAGCAGGTCGAGTCGTGGTCCGAGGGCGTAGAAGAGTTGCATGCCCG
>NZ_JAPVLS010000176.1:3803-7169 GCF_027158125.1 Streptomyces sp. H39-C1 | reverse complement strand
GAACCGGCCAGGTCCCGCCGGACCACAGGTCGGCCCTGGCCCGTCCGGCCGCCCCTCGACGGACGAGTGCAACCGCCTGCCGGACCGGTTTCGCGGGAGGTTTCGCGGCGGGTTTTGCGAGAGGTTTCGTAGGAGGTTTCGTGCGGGGTTTCGTGCGGGGTTTCGCGGCAGGTTTCACCGCCCTATCCGGCGGCCCGGGTACCGGTGCAGGTCACCGGCCGAGTGCAACCGGTCCCGCCGGATCGACACCTCTTCCTGCTTGCCAGGAGAGGTCCCTTTCCCTTCCCCGGTGCGAGGGCCGGGGCGGACGGCGGCCTTCCCCGGCCGACCCGCTCTCGTGTGCACGCGTGAGCACGAGCACGGGTGCACACGTCTCGCGCGCGAGACACCGCCGGACGGCCCCGGGTCGGCGGGGAGCTGGCCTCGCGTGCGCGGCACGCCCGGCACGGGCCACGCGCGGCACGCGGTGGGTGGCCGGACCCCGGGCCCCCGGGCGGGAGGAAGACGGCCCGGAGCCGGCCGGACACAGGGTAGTCAGCCGTGGCCCCTGCGGACCCAGCGGCCACACCCGCCCCTCTGGCACGGTCGCGGCCCGCTTCGCCAACGCGGGGGCGGGGAGGGGAATTGATGCCGGATCAGCCGCGGCGCGTCCGGCGCGCTCCAGACCTCAAGTCCTCGCTGCGCTGCGGGTCGGCCTGGAGCGTACCGGCCGTGTCAAGGCGGAGGAGGGAGGCGCGCCGAGGCGCCGACGTGCTCTCAGTCGGCGGGGCCGGCGGGCGGGTGCAGGCCGAGTTGGACGGCCGCCAGCGCGACCGCGTCCGCGACGCTCAGGCCTTCCCCGCCCTCGCGGCCGGCGTCGGTGCGCAGCCGGTCCGCGCGGGCCGCCAGGCGCTGCGCGAGGTCCCGTTCGGGATCGGTCAGGTTCCGGCAGCCGCGACGCCGTTCCGCCATCGGGTAGTTGTCCACCGGTGCACCGTAAAGCCCCCCACGGGCCCCAGGAAGCCGACCCCTCCCCGGAACACCCGAAGGTGTCCCACGGCGCCCGCATCGCCTCGCCCCGGACCTGCTAGCGGGGGTGCTAGGTCTAGCACCCCCGCCTGCTAGGCCCGCCGCGCTGACCAGGCGCCTAGCACCTAGCAGCACTTCGGGCAGGCCCGGAAACCGGCTCCGGGCCGCCCATCGGGCTTCCGCCGCTCACCGCTGCTAGGACGCCGGAAGCCCTGTACGGCGATCTGACGGCCCACCGGCCCCCGCCCCGGACCCGCGAGGCCCGGGGCGGGAGAAAGGCGCTCACGGGCGCGACCAGGGGCCTAGAACGGGGCGGTTTCCTCCTGTGGGTGGCTGGTGGTGGCGGGATCGGTGTAGGCGGCGTCGTGGGCGTCGTGCTCGGCTTCGCGGGCTGCGGCTGCGGTGAGCTGCTGCCAGTCCGCGTCGGCGGTGCCGGCGGCGGCGGCGTCGAGCAGTTGGCGGTCGGCGGCGCGCTGGGCCTCCATCCGGCAGCGCACGCACCATCCGGCGGCCTGCACTTCCCGCCCGCACTGTCGGCCGCCGTAGCCGGGGCATCGGCCGTCACCGGTCGGCGTCCCGTGCTCCAGCCGGTGCCGCCCGGCCGCCTCGCAGCCCGCGCACACCCCGGTGCGGGCCCAGATGCCGCAGCCCCCGGCACACAGAGGCCAGCCCAGGTGCTCGCCGCACAGCGTCTCGCCCTCAACGGCCATCCGCGAGCACATCGTGTCGTCCCCGGCGCAGTGCCCGTCGTGGCGGGTGACAGCGTCCAGAGCCGCCCGCTTCTCCGCCCACGTCCAGGCCGCCGACGACGACAAGTCCCGCCCGGACGGCATCCGACCGTCCCGGCCGCCGTCGCGGTCCCAGTCCGCAGCGTCCGCCGCCGCATCCGGCGCGGTCCCCTGGACCGGAATGCGAGGGGCGGTCGGAGTCAGCGGAAGGGCGCCGATCCGTGCGGAGACCACCGCGCCCGCGCTGGTGCGGATCTTCTCGGTGAACGGGGCACACAGCGCCTCCAGCAACTCACCTCGTGACCACGGGCGGCCCAGCCGCTCCGACTCCGCCAACAGCCCGTCCAGACGCAACGCCTGATCGTTCAGCACCTTCCCGGCAAGAGCGAGCTGCGGCACGCGGCGGCCCATCCGGTGCAGGATCTCCGTCCCGTCCGAAGCCGTCCGGTGGGCCGGAGCTCCCGCACCCGGCAGCGGACCGCCCGGAGCACCCGCCTCTGCTGCTGCGCCGTTGTCGTTGTCCGGCGCGGCGTCAGCCGCTGCCGGACTCGCCCCCCCGGCGTGCTGCTGTCCCGCTTCCTGAACATTCGAGCCGCCGCCGTCCGTCCGTCCATCCGTGCTCGCAGCCGCGCGCGCACCCACCTCAGGTTTACGGACGGACGGACGGGAGGTGTTTTCGTCTTCTGTTGTCTTCTGGCTACCAGTCTTCTTAGTGACTCCCGGGATTCCGGGAGTCGGGGAACGGTGATGTTGAGCTTGGGCCCATCCGCTTTCGCCGCGAGCTTTGCCCGACGTTTCGAGGCCGCACCCATGGCCTTGGGCGTGGGTGCGATGAGCTGGACCTGTCGGACATCGGGCTCGTGCTCGACCGAGGTCAGCAGCGCGGCCACCTCTGCATCCGTCGCGGGGGTGTCGTAGACCACCATTTCGGTGGACCACTGGTTGCCTTCCCAAGCCATGATGCGGATCTTCACGACGTACCGGGCCACCTGAAGCCGCCCCATCGCGCCCGCCAGGCCGTCGCGCCCGTATCCGTACTGCCGGGCAATGGTCGCCAACTGGATGTCCCAACCGTCCCGATGGCGGATCAACACCGCCAGTAGCCCCAGGGCCTCAAGGTCCATCGCCACCGCGTCATCAACAGTGGTGTTCGGGATCGCCGCAAACCGTGGGGGCCGACCGCTGCGCTTCCTCACCTGGCCACCTCTGCCGCGTACCGGCTCCGGGTGGCTGAACTGTTCTGCACGACGTGTTCCGTTTCCGACCGCCGACGCGTACCGGGCTCAACGCCCGGGTACACTCGCCAACGACCTATGCCGGTCACCGCGAAGCCCCGAAGGCCCGGAAAGCCGCGAAACTGTTCCGGAACCCGCCCGAGGGGCTTTTGCGCGTGGTGACTGATGTGCTGGTGATCTTCTGTGCCGGTGAGACTACTCCCCGTGGCCGCTACCTATCCGGCGCCCCCGCCCGCGCTAATGACGGTCTGGGTGCCGCCGACCAAAGCCGTCCGCCGACGCGGCGAGAGCTTGTTCACCGCGTGATCCATCCCGCACAGCAGATCCGGGACCGCCACGCCGTAGTGCGCCGACAGTCGGTCCAGGTCGGTCAATGACCACATCGAGCGCCCGGA
>NZ_JAPVLS010000176.1:0-3707 GCF_027158125.1 Streptomyces sp. H39-C1 | reverse complement strand
CAAGCCGTCCGCCGACGCGGCGAGAGCTTGTTCACCGCGTGATCCATCCCGCACAGCAGATCCGGGACCGCCACGCCGTAGTGCGCCGACAGTCGGTCCAGGTCGGTCAATGACCACATCGAGCGCCCGGATTGCTTCCGGCTGACCTGTGCTTGCGACAGCCGCAGCCCGCGTCCGAGGTCGTCTTGGCGCTCGCCGGTGGCCCGCATCAGTGCCGCTACGGTCATCCGTAGAACCGCCTCTGTACTGGACATATGCACGCTCCGCATTCTCCATGCACTGGGTGTATCCCCGGGGGATTAGGTGTCTTCCGGTGTGTCGGAGGCGCCGCGACCGAGCGGCCGGCGCCCCTGGCTGTCAGGCGCGGCTGCCATCTTCTTCCGGCGCCGACGTACCTCGATGCCGGCCCCCTCAATCCATGCGTAGAACAGGTCGCCACTTACCCCGCTCAGCTCGCGGGCGCGGGTGCGTGAGGCGCCACTGCGTACGGCGTGCACGGTTGCCGTACGCAGCTCAGCGGTCAGGCGGTCGGCCGTTGCGAGGGCGTCCGCGCGCTCTGCTCCGAGTCTGGCCACGTTGCGCAGTGCATCGGCCTGCGCGGTCTCCGGAATCTCCATGACGGGAGAGTAGCGCACGTAATCCGATTCGTATGTTGCTTGTACGGACCGGATTAGTGTGTCATGGTGGTGCCTCGCCCCGGAAATGGGGCGGCCCGACAGGGGCATCTCACCTCCCCTGCCGGGCCTTGACCGCCACCTAAGCGACTAGGAGGGCGATCCGCGATGGATCGTATCTTGACCATGGACCGACCCGTGTTGGTCCCCGGGCCCCGGCAGCCTCTTTCGCCTGTCGGCCGCCCCCACATCCCCCGTCCCCGCGGCCCGTTGGCCGGACTGCGTGACGAGATCAAGCGCCAGGAACGCGAGGACAACCGGCGCGGCTTCGAGGACGAGCCCGAAGCGCTGCCGGTCCTCGAGTTCACCGACAACGCGTTCGCTGGCGGCCGGTGCGAGCTGTGCGGGTTCCTGCGCTGCTGCTGCGTTGCGGGGGTGCGGTGATGGCGCTGCGCTCGATGCCGACCGCGCCGGGCTCCCGCCCCGACCCCCGGCACGAAACCGTGCACGACCCGGCCCGGGGCGGCTGGTACCCGCCCGCCGACACCGCCCGCGACACCACCCCGGCCGCCAAGGACGGGGGGCGGCGCCGTGGATGACGACGAGAAGCGCCGTCAGGCCGAGGCCGCGATGCAGGCGGCCCGCGCGCAAGCCGCCCGCGACCTGGCCGCCGCGCAGGAGGCGTTGGAGGCGCAGCGCGCGGCGGTCGCCGCCCTGGACGCGGAGAACCTTCGGGCGGGACGCGGATGACCGACGAACAGATCTCCAGATCATCGTGGCCGCCGCCGCAGCGGGCATCGACCTGGCGCACTGCCTGATCGGCGAGGACGCGGCCACGGGCCGGCCCACCATCGACGGGATGCCCGTCGATGAGTGGATCGAGGACCTGGACCACCGACTCCGGAAGAGCACCAGCACCACCGGCAAGCCACCGGAGGAGTAGACACCTTCCAGCACCACCCGCACCACCGCCCCGGACCCGGCACCCGCCGGGGGACGTGACGCCGCCGGATCGAATCCGGCCCGGGGCACGTACCCGCACCACCGATGAGATGAGGACGCGATGACCACGATTTCCGCCGAGCGGGCAACGATGCCGGAGCAGGCCGCTGCCCCGGACGCGGTGCCGCCCGCGCCGGATGCGCCGGTCAGCGACAACGCCGACCCGGGTACCGACACCAACGACAACCCCGCGACGACGCCGAAACTGCGCGGGTTCATGTGGCCGGTGGCCGTTGTCGGGTTGGTCGGCGGTCTGCTGGTGGCCGGGATCGGGTTCGCGCTGTCCTACGACACCCTTCGGGGCGCGGCCGTGGGATGGGGGTTCGGGCCGACCGCCGCGCGCTGGTTCCCCATCGGGATCGACGGCGCGATCGTCGCCTTTTTCGCGATCGACCTGTGGCTGGCCTACCGCAAGACCCCCAAGGCGCTGCTGCGCATCGCCGCGCACGGCATGACGCTGGCCACGATCGCGCTGAATGCGGGAGCCGGCCACGGATCGGTGTGGGCCGACCCGTGGCGCACCCTCGCGCACGCTGCGATGCCGGTGGTGTTCGTGATCGCCGTGGACGCGGTGCGGCACGCGATCACCCGCAAAGCAGCGCTGGAGAGCGGCGTCGGCACGCTGACCGCCCGGCAGTGGCTGCTGGCCCCGATCAGCACGTGGAACGTGTGGCGCGACGCGACGATCACGCCGTGCAGCTACGACGCGGCGCGCACCGCACGCCGCGAACGGCTGATCTACCGGGTGTGGCTGGCACACCGGCAGGAGATCGAGGCGGCCCTCGATGCGGGCACCGAAGGCGGTGAGCGCGTCGGCACCCTGGACCGGCTGCCGGACCTGCTGGCCCCCTACGGGGTGTCTGTCGATGACGCGCTGGCACTGCCGGAGCGGATGCGCCGGGCGGATCAGGAGCGCCGCGCGGCCGCCGCGCGCGAGCGCCAGGAGCTGGAGCACCAGGCCGCCGCGGACCGCCGCGCGCTGGAGCACGCCGAGCGCCTGGCCGCGCTCGCTGCCGAGGCCGAGCAGCTGCGCGCGGCCGGCGACGTCGCCGTGCTGCGCGCCCGGGTCGAGGGGGAGACCGCTGCCGCCGGGCACATCGCCCGCGCCGCCGCCGACACCGCCGGTATCCGCGCCGCCGCCGACAAGACCGCCGCCGAACGCGCGGCTGCCGAGGCGCAGCGGCTGGCCGATGCGGAGGAGCGGGCCGAGGAGACCGCCCGGACCGCAGCCGCCCGCCGCGCCACAGCCGAGCACGCCGCCGCCCAGGCGGAGGCTGAGGTCCGCGCCGCCGCCGCCCGCGCCACCACCGCCGAGGCCAACCGCGCCGCCGCCGCCGCCGACAGCAGCGCGGCAGCCGCCCGCCGCCGGGCCGAGGAGGACGCCGAGGCGTCCGCCGCCGCCGAACGCCGCGCCGCCGAGCACCGCGCCGCGACCGCGCGCGCCGAGCTGGTGGCCGTCGCCGCCGAGGACGAGGCGCGGCTGAGCGGACGCGAACGGGCGGTGCGCAAGGTGGCGCGGCTGATCCTCGCGGAGGCCGGTGGGGACGCCGAGCGGCTGCCGCTGTACCGGATCGAGACCGCGCTCAGCGTCGCCAACGGCACCGCGTCCGGCTACCGCAGCGAGGCCGCCGTGCTGATCGCGGGCGGCTACCGCCCTCCGGCCGTCGATGCGGCCGGGGCACCTGATGCCGATATGGCCTGGAGTGGTGTCACTCACCCGGCCTAGGCTCACAAACTCACGGGGCGTAGTTGCTCCGTGACGGGTCCGGCGGGACGAACCCCCGCCGGACCCACCTCCCAGAAACCGACAAGGCACCCCGGAGGTAGAGACAGCATGACGAGTCCAACACCCCCCACACAACTGGATGCGGATGCGCCAGTGGTGAACGAGCCGGAGGCGCCGACGCTGCCCACGGCGCCGGTACCTGCCGAGGTGCCCGCCGAGGACGTCGTGAGCACGCCGGGCGGCCTTCCGGTGGTCCCAGCGGTGACGGTCGGCACCACGGGATCGATTGCCGCCGTATCGGCGTCCGGGCTCGCGGCCGGAGGCGGCGCCGCACTGCTGGCGGCCGGAGCGCTGCTGATGATCCC
>NZ_JAPVLS010000175.1:0-7220 GCF_027158125.1 Streptomyces sp. H39-C1 | reverse complement strand
CCACCGAACTCGCGACAACCCAACTCAACGCCCGCGCCACACCCTGGATCTGGGGCAGACCCGCCCCACCCACCCGACACCTACGCCGACGCTACGTCTACTGCCTTTGAGGAATTCAGCACTAAGCGCCGAGATCGTCCTGCGCAGTCCCGACCTTCGGCACACCCTCCAGTTCGACCCGCAGTCCGCCACCTCCGCGTGGTGGCGGCTGCGGGCTGAGCCCGCCGGCTCCGAGCCAGGTTGGTTCGCCGAGTTCGGCGAACTCGTCCCCGCCGAAGTCCTCGCCGGCATCACCGACGCCCTCGTCGCTCCCGCACGCGCCGAGCCGAGCAGCCCGCTGTCCGTGTTGGAAGGCGCCGGTTGGCTCATCGACGGCCGCGGGTCCGCCGCCTCCGACCCACCGGGGTGCACGGTGGAGCGCCGACCGGAAAGCGGCCGGGGCACCGTGCCCTGGCGTGAACCGGAGCGTGTGTCCTGGCACATCGAGGTCCATGACCAGCCTGAGGTCTTCGTCAACGGTCCCCGCCTGTGGCACGCCTGGTTCGACGGTCATACCCCCGAACACCTCGTGACCGCGTGCGTCGCGGCGCTCGCGGATCCCGCTCCGCTGCAGCGCGGCATGTTCGACCGGACCGGCCACGGGGCCGCCCAGAGCGCAGTGCTCTCACACCGCAACAGGTCGTCGATGCCCACACCAACCGCCTGGCGACGACTCGGGCGCAGACCCGGGCCGCCCGCCGGCGTCAAAGCGCCGCGCTCGCCGCCCGGTCCACCGCAGCGCCCGCGGTGCGTAGCCGGTGACCGCCCCGAACGGAAAGCCCGCCATGACCACCCACCCCACCCACTGGGTCCATGAACTGCGCATGCGCCAGCTCGCCCACTACTTGCGCGAGAGCCGGCAGATCCTGGCCGACTGGGACGCCTACTCCGACCATCACTCCGACCCCGAAACGTACGAGCCCCTGGACGAGACCGCGTACGGGCTGCGCCAGCGCCAACGTGACGCCGACACGTGGAACTCCTTCGCCCGCGTGCTCTACGTCGCCGACGACATGCTCGACACCGCCGAACAGCAGCTCGCCCAGCTGCCTCCTGCCGATGCCGTCGGGCTGACCGGGCAGATCCGCGAACTGCACACCAGCATGTACCGCCTCCACGCCCTGCACGTCGAAGGGCCGGCCCGCCATGGCGCCATGCCCAGCAATCCGGCGTTTGACGCCGAGGCGCTGGCCGAGCGGAACGCCGAAGCCTGGCACCACCTCAACCAGTGGACTTCGTTCGGCCCTGCGCTCATTGCCGCCGATGTGCTGTTCCGGCAGGCCCAGGCGGCGCCTCCTACCGGCACTCCCCTCCAGGGGCCGGTGACCTCCACCCCGCACGCCAAGGGCCCGGGGAAGCGCCGGTGACGCACCCGCACGACCTCTGAACTGCCCGCGACAGCCGCCCCTCAATCACAGCGGCAGCCGCTGCTACCCCTGCCCCGCCCGGAAGTTTGGAGCCCTTTGCCGCCCTCGTCCAACAGCTCCACCGACGGTTACGACCTCGTTCTGCGCCTCTTGCTTGGGGTGCTCGCCATCGTCGTCCCCCTGTCCCACCTCGCCTGGCTGGGCGGCAACGCCACCGCCTACGTCACCGGAACCAGCTGGGCGCCGTACCAGCCGACCACCGCCCTGCTGCACCCCGAACAGCTCTGGCCACAGGCAGGAGAAACGTCCCTTCTGATCGGCACCCGCATCGTTCCCGTACTCCTCCTCCTGGCCCTGGGGGCAGCGGCCGGCGTCATGTGGGCCCGGCGCAAGAACGGCAGCGGCGGCCGGAAGAAGATCACCGACATGGCCAAGGCCCGGGACATCGAGCCGCTGCTGGCCAAGGCGATCACCGACAAGGCCCGTTCCCTGCGCCCGAGCCTGAAAGACACCAAGCGCATCGACCCGAAGGACACCGGCATCCTGCTCGGCAACCTCCAAGGCAGCCGCCACGAGGTGCGGATGGGCTTCGAGGACGTCGCTGTCGCGATCATGGCCCCCCGGTCCGGCAAGACGACCTCGCTGGCCATCCCCTCCATGCTCGCCGCACCCGGCCCGGTCCTGCTGACCTCGAACAAGGCCGCCGGTGACGCCTTCACCGCCGCCTACGACGCCCGCACGCAGGTCGGCCGGGTGTGGACGATGGACCCACAGCAGATCGCCCACGCGGCTCGCCAGATGTGGTGGAACCCCCTCGCCAGCGCGAAAACCCTCGACGGCGCCGGCCGGTTGGCCGGCCACTTCCTCGCCGCGAGCGTCGATGCCAGCGCGCAGGGCGACTTCTGGTCCAAGGCCGGCAGCAACATCCTCAGCCAACTCCTGCTGGCCGCCGCCCTCGACGAGCGGCCGATCACCGACATCATGCAGTGGCTCGCCTTCCCCGCCGACCGCACCCCGCTCGACATCCTCCGCGACCATGATTTCGCCGCCGTCGCCGCCCAGCTCAAGGGAACCGTCGAAGGGCCGCCGGAGACGCGCGACGGGATCTACGAGACCGCCCGCCAGTACGCCGCCGCTCTGCTCAACACCGAGATCGCGGCCTGGGTAACACCGCAAAAGGACGTCCCCGAGTTCCAGCCGGCGCAGTTCGTCACCTCCACCGACACGCTGTTCCTGCTCAGCAAGGACGGCGGCGGCGGAGCCTCCGCGTTGATCGCGGCGTGCGCGGACTCGGTGATGCGGGCGGCCACCGCCCAAGCCGAGCGTGCCGGTGGACGCCTCGACCCGCCGATGCTGGCGATCCTCGACGAGGCCGCCAACGTCTGCAAGATCAGCGACTTGCCGGACCTGTACTCCCACCTCGGCAGCCGCGGCATCATCCCCATCACGATCCTGCAGTCCTACCGCCAGGGCCAGAAAGTCTGGGGCGACGCCGGCATGGACGCGATGTGGAGTGCCTCGACCGTGAAGGTCATCGGCGCCGGTATCGACGACCCCGACTTCGCCGACAAACTGTCCCGGCTGATCGGCGACCACGACGTGGAAACCACGTCCACCTCGCACTCCGAATCCGGAAAGTCGACCTCGGTGAGCATGCGGCAGGAACGGATCCTGCCCGCCGACGCGATCCGCGCCCTGCCCAAGGGCACGGCGCTCTGCTTCGCCACCGGAATGCGTGCCGCCATGCTCGACCTGCGCCCGTGGTACCTGGAGTCCGGTGCCGACGAGCTGTCCGCTGCCTCCGCCCGCGCGTCGAAGGCCATCACCACCCGCGCCATCGCGAAGTACGCACCGCAGCAATCCGACTTCGACAAGGCCGTGTGAGCGCACCCCCTGGGTCGCGTGCCTCCCCGAATGCAACTCCACCAAGCGGATTGCGCCGTCGACCGCTGGCGACCGTCCCGCCGGCATGCCTACGGCCGCCGCATGACCGTTGACCCGACGACCCGCCTCCGGAGCCCTCTCTGCCCACGAAAGAAATCGACCTCCCCAGCCAGCGCGAGCGCCTGCGCCACCTCGCCTGCGCTTTCGAGGCCCTTCGCATCCAAATCCGCGACCTCACGTTCACACCCGGCCCCGACGCCGTGCGCCGTATCGCACCGTTGATCTCCAAAACCCATGACCTGGTCGGCAAGTCGATCCTGCAACTGTCCGCACTCGACGGCAGCCAGTACACCGCCGTCCCCGGCAGCAGGGCCTCCCTGGACGCCCTCTGCAGCGTCGTCTCATCCGTATCCCTGGCCGGCATCGACCTAGCGCACGCGCTGGCCGCCAGCCCCCTCGACGGTGCTTCCTTCGGCGAGCCGGCCGATAATGAGGACGGCATCCGCCAGGCCCGACACGCCCACGCCCTGCCAGTCATGGCCGACCACCTGCATAACGCAACCCAGCAGCTGGAGTTGTGCGCGACGGCCTGCCGATACGTGGCCAGCGGGTTCGACCGGGACCTGACATCCACCGCGCAGAACACCCAGCCCGCGCCGCCGCAGAAAGTGAGCCCCACCCAGCAGCAGGCGCTGACCGCGCTGGCGACGGGCGGGGCGCGCCTGCGGGCAGCGAACAACTACGCCACTCCTCGTGTCTACGTCCCGGACGGCAGCCGGCCCACCGGGCACGACCCCACCCGCGGGCACGTCGCCCTCGACAGCCCGGACCACAGCCTGACGGTCGACTTCGAGCCCACCCGGGTGGACGGCATCTGGTGGACCATCGCCCACCACCAGCCGTACTGGGAAGCGCGGTTCACCCGACAAACCCCCATCGAGGCGATCGCGGCCGTCACCCAGGTCCTGCCGCAGCTGCTCGGTGACCACCGCCACGCCGATCGCATTCCCCTCAGCACCAGCAGCCTCGCCGACATCGCACACCTGAACGGTTGGGCCGCGTCGCCGCATGGTGAGGCGTTCACCTCGCCCGACGGACAGTGCACCCTGCGCCGCGACGCCGACAGCGACGCCGCCTGGAGCGCCGCGCACGGCGTCTACGACGGGTTCGACACCCACTGGAACGCGACCTTCACCCAGGACACCCCCGATCGCCTCATCGCGCAGTTCTTCGCCCACCTCGCCTCCACCCTCCCCGTCGAGCGCCGGTACGGCGACATCCCGTACCTCGTCCGGGACCTCGACGACGCGCTGATCACCCCCGTCCGCGGCGCCACCGTCAACCCGCAGGTCCACCACGCCGCCGCCCAAGCGGGCCGCGCTCATCACGCCCACCGCCGCTGAACCACCCGGCCCGCGACCACGATCACCACACCGGAGGACTCCCCCGCACCATGACCACACCGTCCCGCGACGGGCAGCACGCCGCGCCCCCGCCCACTGCGCCCGAGCAGCTCCTGGAGCTCGCCGGCGACTTCTCCCGGCACAACGACGCCCTTACTGCCCTGACCGCGACCGGCCCATCAGCAACCAGCAACGTGCTGCAACACGTCGCCTTCACCCAATGCCTCGCCCGCGAGACCCTTACCGCCATCGCCGTCATCAAGCGGCAGCCGCTGCACCACACCCACCAGGTGCAGGACGCGCTGGTGCGCCTCAAGCAGCTCGCCTACCTCACCACCGAGGCAGCCGACCACCTCCTGGACGCAGTGGACCTCATGCGTGCGGCCCGCGAGCAGGGCGCCGGGAGCCCGGACCAGCTCGCGGCTCATCCGGAGCCGCTCCGCGCGGCGTTCCGCCGGATCCAGCTGGCTCGCGAGCTGACCGCCCTGGCACCCGAAGCCGTCGTCGAGGCCGCCGAACATATCGCGCGCGAGTCACACCGCCAGAAGGCGGCCGAACCTCACCCGCAGGAGATCCGCCTGTCACTCGCCCAGTACACCGCCCTGCGCGCTGCCGCGAGTGGGCATGTCCTGGCGACGGACCTGTTCGGCAAGCAGTCCGCCAGCATCCGCAGCACCCGCATCCCCATCAGCACCCTTCGATCTCTGCAGGCCAAGCACCTCCTCCAGCACGAGATGCTGCCTCCTGCCCACCGCGACGCCGCACACCAGTCACGGATCCGCCTGTCCCCCGCGGGCGTCGCCGCACTCGCTGCCCTCCGGAGCTGGCCCCGGCCCGCCCCGCTGATCACCAAGGGCGCATTACACCCGGCGCCGGCCAAGCCGGCACCGAGCCGAGCCCGCTGACCTCGGAACGACCAGCGCCTTCGTCCCTCTGACTCAGCTCATGAACACCGTTTCTGCGAAGGCGCCGGGTCAGCACGACAAGCGAGATACCGATCGAAAATCTCCTGGCTATCAGGAGTGAAGGTCCACTGCTGCAGAGTCCGCCGCAGCTCGGACTCGGCCAGCCACCCGTGCCAGGCCACCTCACCCGGATCGGGGGCGACGACCTCCGGAAGCACGGCATCGCACACCCCAAGCCAGTGAGGGCTGAGCCCGACCCGGTTGAGGAACGTGAACCGAAGGCACACTGTCGCCGGCGTTCCCAGCTCCTCACTGAGCTCGCGGGCAGCTGCCTGCTCATAGGACTCGCCGACTCCTGCAGCGCCCCCGACCCCGAGTTCGTAATGACCTGGGAAACGGGTCAGCTGCTCGGCACGCCGATGGACGAGATAGCGGCCTTGCCCATCACGGCACACCACCGAAGCAACTCGGTGCAGCCAGCCCTCCCGAACGGCCTCCCACCGACTGGCTACCCCCAGCACACGGTCCTGAGCGTCAACGCGTTCCACGAGTTCATCCACGACGCACACGGTCGCAGAACCCACTGACACCCTCCCGGACTGCCCGGACGCTCACGCAGTCAACGGCCCTCGGACCACCCTCATCCCGCCGAACGAAAGGTCACGACCCTGTCCCCATTCTCAATAACTTGCCCCTTCCACGGCAACGCGCAGTGGAGAACCATCCGGAACACCTCTGCGTCGGAGTGGGCGGACGTCGTCGCGTTCGACGCCGCGATCCGCCAGGGCAACGCCCGCGCCAACGCGACCGGCAACCGGCTCCTGGGGCAAGCATTCCTCCACCGTTCCCGCGTGCCGCTCGACCAGGCCCCCATCGACCACGTCACCGCCACCGAACAGGCAGCTCTCCCGCAGCTATCCGGCGACACCGATACGGACGCGGGCGAACTGGAGCAGGGAGTCGCTGACCGGTGCTCCCCGTGGGCGTGCCGCGGATCCGCGACGGAGCCGGAACAGGACGACTTCGAGCTGGCCACGTGATCCTGGACCTCTTCGCGGGGCCGGGCGGCTGGAGCAGGGCCCTGACCGTGTTCGGGGTTCAGGACGTGGGCCTGGAGTGGGACGAGTGGGCCAGCAAGACCCGGCGGGCGGCCGGTCTGTTGACCGTGCGGACGGACGTGGCGCGGTATCCGACGTGGCCCTTTGTCGGCCGGACCCGCGGGCTGATCGCGTCTCCGCCGTGCCAGGCATGGAGCACAGCTGGCAAGCGTCTCGGCCTGCTGGACCAGCCGCTTGTGCACGAGGCCGTCGACCAGTTCGCCGCCGGACGCGACACCCGCGCACGCCTCGTGGCCCGCTGCCGCGACGAGCGCTCCCTGCTCGCGGCGGAGCCAATGCGCTACCTCCACGCCCTGAACACCGCCGGCGAGCCCGAGTGGGTGGCCATGGAGGAAGTCCCGGACGTCCTGCCCTTGTGGAAGCAGTACGCGGCCGTGCTGCGGGCGTGGGGATTCAGCGTGTGGACGGGCATCCTCAACGCCGCCGACTACGGCGTACCCCAGACGAGACGGCGGGCGATCCTGCTCGCCTCCCGGGTCCGCACAGCCCAGCCCCCTGCCCCGA
>NZ_JAPVLS010000174.1:0-7733 GCF_027158125.1 Streptomyces sp. H39-C1 | reverse complement strand
CGGGCCACCTCATGATCATCTGGCTTAGACACCACAATGATCACGAAGCCCGTGCCTGCTCTGCTATGCGCCCCAACCGGTCACAACCCGACCAGCCGCACGACCCCGGAACTTGCAACCGCCCTGGACGGCGCTGCCCTCGGACTTCCGCGCTCTGGCGGAGACGTATCCGGTGCTGGTCATCGACGACTTCCTGATGGTGTCCATCCCGACGCCCGGTGCCGAGGTGTCATGGGCCTCCGAGTCCAGGAATGACGAGATCCTTCAGGACCTGTACGAGATGGACGACACCCAGGGCTATGTGCCCTTCCCGCAGCCGGGAGGCCTGATCAGCTGGGCGTCGTCCAATTGCGGGGACGTCTTCTACTGGAAGACGAGCCCCACGGACCCGGACGCTTGGCCGGTGGTCGTCCGCACGGACAACGGCGACTGGATCGAGTTCCCGGTCTGCGCCGTCGAGTTCCTGGCCGGCGTGTATGGGCGCACTATCGATGTGCCGGGCATGCCCGGGGACTTCCCCAGCGAATTTCCGAAGGTGCTGGGCCTGAGTGACCGCATCGACTGATCGGCAACTGATCCGCAGGCACATACGAACAGCGATCGCCCCCAGGGTTCCTGGGGGCGATCGCTGTTCAGCAGGGTCGGGGACACGCGCGGTCGCCTGTGCGGGCTCCGTTTCGAGCCCCCGCCCGTCAAGTGAAGTAGGCCGCCGACGAGGTGCCTCAGGCTGAGGTCGTTTCTTAACAAATATCCTCAGAGTTCGCTGAGGTCTCTTCTGCCTCTGCAGTCCCAGGACCTGGGGTTTTGAGTTGCCGTACGCCGAGATCAGTTCCTTGCAGTCGGCGGGCAACGGGGGTTCCAGCCAGGTCTCGGTCGCCGCCCAGTTGCTGAGGGCGTCGATGGTGTCGATGTATGGAGGCGTCTCGGGGGCGGCTATATCCCAACGAGCCGGCCTGGGGCGGGTGGGGGAGATTGCGGGGTGTCGGCGACTCAATGGCCCGGAATCCTGGCACATCGGCGTTGGAATATGGCCAGATGACCGAAAGGTCCGCGCGCTCGCTTTTCTGTTGCGGCGTGCTATAGAACCGGCCTGATTCTCCCGTGCCGCTCCTCGGCCGGGGTCGCCGTCGCAGACCGAAGGAAGACACCGTGCTGTCCTCGTCCCGCAAGTTTCCCGCCGCACTGGCCGCCGTCGGCGCGATACTTCTGGCGTCGGGGTGCAGCCACCCCGCTTCGGCCAGCCCTGCTTCGGGCGTCGAGGCTGCAGCGGGGAGCGAGGCGACGGACGAGGCGACCTCATCACCCTCGACCACCCCCTCACCCTCGGCCACTTCTTCCGCGTCGGCCTCGGCCTCGGTTTCCACTTCGGCCTCCGCTTCCGTGAAGGCACCGAGCAGCGCTTCGGCGTCTGCCCGGGCCTCTCATGGTTCGACGACCGGAGGAGGTTCGGACGGCACCGGCAGTACCCAGACCGCCGCAGCGCCGCACGCCCCCGCTTTCCCCGTCCCGGTCACCGTCGGCAACGCCACGCAGCTCATCACCGTCAGGACAAGTGGCTCTTACGCCACCGTGACTGCATGGTCGAAGGGGTCGTCCGGCTGGAAGTCCGTCCTCTCCGCGAGTGGCCGGGTCGGCTCGAACGGCATCGTCGACGGCGCCACCCGCCGCCAGAACACCTCCACCACACCCTCCGGCACCTACACCATCACTGAGGGCTTCGGCGTCGAGGCGGGCGGCACCACCATGCCGTACACCCGGGTGAACTCCACCTACTGGTGGGTCGAGGACTCCGAGTCGAAGTACTACAACTCCATGCACACCGCGACCGGCGCCGACTTCCCTCTCACCGAGTCCGGAGACCGCGGCAGTGAGCACCTGATCAACTACCCGACCCAGTACGCCAAGGCCCTGGTCATCAACTTCAACCGCTGGCCGGCCACGCCGGGCCGTGGCGCCGGCATCTTCCTTCACGTCAACGGCAGCGGAGCGACGGCCGGTTGCGTCTCGGTGCCCCGCGCCACGATGGACCGGATCATGACGTGGATTCAGCCCGGCGCGCACCCACGCATCGCCATTGGCTGACCGGGTGGGCTCCCGGGTCAGGCAGCAGATCCGAGGCGGCCGGGATGACAACAACAGGCTGCGGAAGGTCATGTGACATGACGGAGCGCTCGCCTAGCTCCAACGGTCGGCGACCGCCGATGCGTGGCAAGCCCGGGCACGGCTGGGTGTGTAGGCCCCACCGGCCCCGCGGTCTGGTCTCGGCTGCCGGATATTTCGGCGCGCTACGAGCACTGCCGGCCGCCCGACGCTCAACACCGCCCCAGGGTCCTACGCGGAGTCCGAAGCCGGCACGTGAGCTTTGCCACGCCTCGCCCATGTGACGTTTTGGGGAGCCTTTTCGCTGGGCTAGCGGAGGTCGTGCTCGGCGGCCTGCGCTGCGGGGAGGGAGATCTGCGATGGAGGCAGGGCGTGAGCGGGTTGTGGATGCGGGGTTGATGCGGCCGTATGTGGCGGCGTTCGTGGAGCGGGTCACGGCGCGGAACCGGTTGCCGCTCGACTATTCGGTGGAGAGTTTGCGGGTCGTCGACTTCGTCGTGGACGGGCTGCGCAAGGGCGCGAAGGTGCGTACCGATGTCGACGGTGCTCTGTTCGAGCTTGGGGCGTACGTCGGCGAGGTGCTGGTGCGGCGGGCGGGGGCGGTCTGGGTCGACTACGACGATGCGCAGCGGGCGCTCTTCGGGCAGCTGATCGGCGTCCGCATGCCCGACGGGCGGGTGTGGAATCCACTCGGCAAGGTGGTCAAGCGGTTCGAGATAGGCGCCGGTGAATCCGTACGCGAGCTGTATCTACAGTTGCACGGGCGTCGTCGTACGCGAGCGCGGGTCTGCGTGGGGGCGGGGGCGAAGTCGGGCGTGTAGCCGACCAGTGGCTCGGGGTGTGGCGCTGGGGATGGGGCCGGACTGGCCGTCTCGTGCGGCGTGACCGGGCAGGGCGACAGGTACTCCTCCGCCGCCTCCGCGCAGCCGACGGCGGAGGACGAGGCCGTGAGGCGGAAGGAGACGGGGCGGGCACGGACCGCCTAGCCGGCTTTTGGGCTCCTCGAGCGTGCGGATTCCGACCGAGCCGGGCCGCCTCCTGCGATCTCGACAAGTTGTTCCCGCCGGAGGCATCTGCGATGGACAGCGCGCGCCGACTTCCGGTCGAGCAGACGGACGCGAACCAGTGATCGGTCGCCGACGAGGAGGGCGACGACAACCCATTGATCATGTTGGTGGCGGCTCACGGCGATCGATACATCCGGAACAGGGAAGGCGACTACGACGGAATGCCGATGACGGTCCGGCTCAGTACGGAAGACCCCGGCATGCCCTGCCACCCGCGCACCGTCCGAGATCGTCGATCTCCCGGACGGCGGGATGCTGCAAGACGTCTGACGGGACGAGGTCCTACGCTGCGGAGGTTCCCTGCGGAGGTTCCCTTTCGAACAACTGTTACCTTCTTGTGCGGCCCGGCGCTTACATCGGCGAGGGCTGCGGGCACGGTGATCGGTGCCGTGCCGGGGCGAAGAGGAATGTGTGAACAAGGCTGTGGGGCACCGTCGTGCGCAGGCGTACGACGCCGAGTTGGGGGCTGCTGTCGAGCGCGCTCAGGCCGGTGACGAGGACGCCTTCGAGATCGCGTACCGGATGGTGCAGCCAGGACTGCTCGGATTTCTGCGCGGACTGGTCGGCGAAGACGCCGAGGACGTGGCGTCCGATGCCTGGCTGGAGATTGCCCGCGATCTGGGACGCTTCCGTGGTGACGGGGCCGGATTTCGCGGCTGGACCGCGGTCATCGCGCGGCACCGCGCGCTCGACCATCTGCGGCGGCAGAAGAATCGGCCGCGGGGTTCGCTCATCGAGCAGGACCTTCGTGAGATGCCAGGCGCTCAGGACACTGCCGGTGAGGTGTTGGAGTCGCTGGCCACCGAGCGGGCGTTGGAGCTGATAGCCACGCTGCCGCAGGACCAGGCGGAGGCTGTACTACTGCGTGTAGTGGTGGGGCTCGACGGGCCCGCAACCGGGCGGGTGCTGGGCAAACGGCCCGGTGCGATACGTACCGCCGTGCATCGCGGGCTGAAGCGGCTCGCGGAACGTGTGACAGATACTGCAGCCCGTGCGGAGGGAGGTTCGAGATGAGCGACAGCAGACACGTTCCGGACGAGTGGGACACGCGGGATGTGCGTGAGGCGGAGCCCGCGCTCGACGCGTTGCTTGCTGCTGCCGCTCGGCCCTGTCCCGTCGACCCGGACGCGGCCGAGCAGGCGATGACCGCGTTCAGGACGGCGCGCGACGCCGGTGCGCATGCCGACGCGAGGCCCCGGCGCCGTGACGACTGGAGGCCCAAGCCGCAGCACAGCAGAGCACGTTCACTGAAGGCGGCCGTAGCGGCGTTGGTGGCAAGCGTGACTATCGGCGGGGTCGCGATGGCCGCGGGCGCGCTGCCCGATCCCTTCGGGGGAGAGGGCGACGACAAGCCGACCCCCGGGTCGTCGAGAAGCAGCAGTGCCCAGCAGCGGCCTGGTGGGCCAGAGACAAAGCGGGAGCAGACGCCGGAGCCGGACCCGGAGGCATCGCAGCATGCCTCAACGGGTGGTCCGGCGCGCGGCAACAGCGGCGAGCACGACCTCGCCGATGCTCCCGCCCCCGCGCAGAACGCCGAGGCGCTGTGCCGCGCGTACGAAAGGGCCATCGGGCACGGCAAGGCCGGGGACTCGGCGGCCTGGTCCCGGCTGGAGGCGGCGGCGGGCGGGGCGCGGAACGTAGCCCCGTACTGCGAGAAGTTGCTGACCGCACCCACGACAGCACCGGCTGAAGCACCAGACAACAGCCACCGCAGCCCGAAGCCCTCGCACAAGGGGCAGCCCGGTAGCTGACACCAGGCGCAACGCACCCGCCCAACAGCAACGCGGTCGCGCTGACCACCTACCGGCACCAACGTTCACCAGGAGGAACGGGGCGCTCTCGCTGGCTGATGCGGGCCAGCTCCTGGCCGTACGTGTCCGCGCCCGGTTGCTCGGTGCTCACGCTGTGCCTCCCTCGTCTTCCTGGGTGCGGTGGGCGACCCACTCCGGATCGCGTACGGGCACCGACGCTCGCGTCTCAGTGGCCGGGGCGCGCATCACGCGCCAGCTGCTGCGCGGTGCGGTGACGACGCGGCCGCGCCGGGCACCTGGACGGCACGCCGGACCGGGGAGGCCGGGACCGTGGCGTACTGGCAGACGCTCTACCCGGGTACCGGACTGCCGGGCTGGCCGCCGTTGGCGTTCGTCTTCACCGGGGCCGGCCCCAAGGCGCTGGCCAACCGGATGCAGACCCTGGCTGACCTCACCCGCGAGCACTGGGCAGCGCAGAAGTACTGGTTCAGCGAGGACGACGACGGCTTCCTCGACTTCACCGGCACGGTTCCGCTGGTGCTCACGACGCTGGAGCGCTTGCAGCAGCACGGCCTGCACGGGCCGTCCTTCCGGCGCGTCGCGCAGGGCCGCGGCGAGTTCGAGCCGCTGCTGCAGGCGCTGACCGACACCCACACCAAGGCGGCCTACTGGCAGCGTGAACGGCCGCGTCGTGCAGCAGCCGAGGCCCGCCGGGAGGCCGAGCGGGCAGCACAACGCGCCGCACTGCAGCAGCAGTGGGACGAGGACGACCAGGACGACCAGGACGAGCAGCAGGAAGAAGTGCAGTGCGCGACACCGGACTGCAGCATCCCGGTGAACGAGCCGGCCGACCCCTACGCTGAGGAGATGGGCGTTGCCGTCCCACCGGAGGACGGCGTCTCCTGCTGGTCGTGCCGCCAGAATCAGGCAGCGCGCAATCGCGGACTACGCGGTGCGCTGCGCGGGCTGCGCAGGCAGCGGGACAGCAGCTGTCCCGTGCCATCGAACCTGGACGGCCGGTGGTTTCGTAAGAGCGAAGTCGGACGGGGCCGGCGGCTCAGAACCCGTCCTTGAACCCCTGATGATCGGCCCGTGTGGCTCGGTTGTGAGTGGCTGGCCGTACTCTCCCCGTCGCCCAGCGTTTCTCCCGTTCGGCCTGCCAGTGCTCCTGGGTGTACTGCTCGGCGGGGAGGAGCCGGTCGGCGGTGACGCCGAAGATTGGCGGTGCCCACTCCCGCCACAGGATCCACCGGTCCTGGGCGGAGTCGTAGCGGCCGGAGCTGAGCCGGCCGCGGTGACTGGTCGTCTCCAACTGTCGGTAGGTCTCCTCGGCCATGCCGAGCGCTGTGGCATGGCCACCCATGCTCATCACTTGGCGTCTCCATGATCAACAGATCCGCCGTTAATTAGAGCTCGCGCACATAGGCGCCATGGGGGCCTCGGCGAGAAGGCGAGCATAGGTGCCAGTGATCATGGAGTTGCGACATTCTGTGACCATGGGGGAGACCTGTGCCCGTCCTTCCAACATCGCTGACCGACCCGTTGTGGGACCAATTCGCGGCGCTGCTGCCCGAGCGGCGGAGGGTCAATCCGGCCCATCCACTGGGAAGTTCCGTGGGGCTATCGGCCGATCTTGGCCAGTTCGACCAGATCCTCGTCGGAGAGCGAGAGTCCTGCGCCCGCGATGTTCTCGCGCAGGTGCGCCACCGACGAGGTGCCGGGGATCAGCAGGATGTTCGGCGACCGCTGCAGCAGCCAGGCCAGGGCGACCGACATCGGCGTCGCGTCCAGTCGGTCGGCCACGGCCGTAAGCGCCGAGGACTGCAGCGGGCTGAAGCCACCGAGGGGGAAGAAGGGCACGTAGGCGATGCCCTGCTCGGCGAGCTCGTCGATCAGCGCGTCGTCGTGGCGGTGGGCGAGGTTGTACATGTTCTGCACGCACGCGATCGGCGCGATCGCCTGCGCCTCGGCGACCTGTTCCACCGTCGCGTTGCTCACGCCGAGGTGCCGGATCAGACCCTGCTGCTGGAGTTCGACGAGCGCCTCGAACGCCTCGGCGAGCGAACCGGCCACGGGGCCCTGGGCGTCGCCGAGTCGGAGGTTGACCACATCCAGCGCGTTGAGGCCGAGGTTCTCCAGGTTCTCCTGGACGGCCCGGCGCAGCTCTTCGGGCCGTCGGGCCGGGGGCCAGCCTCCCTCTTCGTCCCTGGTCGCACCGACCTTGGTCACGATGTGCAGCGAGTCACGGTACGGGTGCAGCGCTTCGCGGATCAGCTGGTTGGTGATGTGCGGCCCGTAGGCGTCGGCGGTGTCGATGTGGGTGATGCCGAGGTCAACGGCCTCGCGGAGGACGGCGAGTGCGCCGTCGCGGTCGGCCGCCGGCCCCATGACCCAGGGGCCGGCGAGCTGCATGGCGCCGTAGCCGAACCGGGTGACGGTCAGGTCGCCCAGGGGCCAGGTGCCGCCGGGAAGGGAGGCGGAGGGGGTGCTCATGGTGTGCCTTTCGTGGTGAGACAGGGGGTGGTTCCTAGCGGCGTCTTGCCCCATCATTGACATGTAGCTTCCTGCTGGGAAGTAGGTACTTCGGAGTGCGTAAGGCACCCGCGGGTGAGAGGAGCGGTCCATGGCAACGATGACGGCGGTCCAGCAGAGGGCACAGGCCAAGGTGGAGTACGACGCCTTCCTGGCGGTCTGCCCCAGCCGCAAGCTGCTCGACCGGCTCTCCGACAAGTGGGTCACGCTGATCCTGGCCGCGCTCGGCAGCGGCGGCGGCTCGCATCAGCCAGGCGCCGACTGCTCCGGCGAGCCCCGGTCG
>NZ_JAPVLS010000173.1:0-7764 GCF_027158125.1 Streptomyces sp. H39-C1 | reverse complement strand
CCACTGCCAGCCCCCTCCGCCGCCCGAATCGACCAAGCATCAGAGTGCCGAGCAGCATGTCTCACCGCATCAGCAACTGTCCCTTTTCATCCGTACGAGGCTGGGGACGTTCACGTGTACCCCGACAGCGGGCCGGTTCCGGCCTCCAAGTGGTGGAAGTAGAAGCCGCGCAGGACCGTCTCGCTGTGGGCGATAGTGGACGACGCATACGTTCGCCCGACCGGTCGTTTGCCGGTCACCGCGTTGGGCGCCTTGGCAGGGACCGGCAGCGAAATTACTGCGTCGGCCGGATCAGATCGCCAGTGCGGCCGCGTCGGCTTGGCGGTGATCTGGATCCATCGGGAAAAATCGCGTGCCTCGATGCGAGTCGCCTCGTTCCACGGGATGCCGATCGCCCACAACAGGAAGCGAAACCACCGAAGCAGGTCCATGCCATAAGAACGCTGGGTCAGTGACGACCGGCCTGCCGCTTGCAAGTCCTTCAAGTACTCGCGCACCGAGCCGACGGCCAACCCGCAGGGATCCAGCAGCCGATAAGGCTCCCAAGGGTCGTCGGTCGCCACCAGTGACCCCGCTCCCGGCACGACCAATGAGCCCAAGTCCAACGCGTCGTCCTCGTGCTCTGTCATGGGCAGCGACGCTAGCCATTCGTCGTCTGACCTGTCTCACGAACGACGAGGGCCCACCGGGTAGTTCAGTCAACACACCCAGGGGCGATACGTCCTGCGGTGGCCGGCATTCCAGCGGGCCCGGGCGACCGCGACCGCGCGGCGGGTGGTGCGCTCGTCGCCGGTGAAGCCCAGCAGGACCAGGCGCTCGTGGAGCTTGTCCGCGCGGACCTTGCCCTGCGAGCGGTCCACCCACTCCTCGATCTTGGGCAGGAACGGGTCGATCAGCTTCGGGCGCTTCGCCGGTGCGCCGACCGGCTGGCCCAGGTCCCTCATCCGTGCGTATCTCCGCACGGTCTTCGGGTCGACTCCTGCCAGCTGAGCGGCCGAGTGAGCGCACTCGGTGGCGTCCAGCGACTCGAAGATTTCCATGATCTCCCTGTCAGACTTCTTCATGATCCCTCCGGAGGGACGGACTCGGTGTTCGGCAACAGCGAGCCAACCGCCGGGGGGATCACTTGTTCGGAATCGACACGAAACGGACGACCTGGGACAGGGAGATCAGCTGTCCGTGGAGCAGGATCCGAGGTGTCCGCCTACAAGGATCTTGCGCTGTCCGCTCTCAACCCCCTGGAAGCTGTCGAACTCGGCCGCCCCTCCCAGCAGTCCGATGTCGTTCTCTTCCGCGGCATCGACGTGTTCGGACTGCCAGCCCGGGACGTCGCGAGCCGCATAGCCGAAGTCACCACGATCGTCGCCGCGGAGGACGATCCCGCGTCGTTCATCGCGCCGGACCTACTGCTCAGCTTCTGGCGCCCGTTCCAGGGAGACGACGACCCGGAGGACGAACAAGGCTACTTCTTCAACTCCGTCCTGCTGGCGTGTCCGGGCTACTACGACGGGCCCAGCCGACCCTGAAGCCCGACCCTCGGCCACCGCTACGATCTGCGGATGACTCGCAGCGGAAAGAGGACACGCCGCCTCACGATCGGCGACAGGACCTACCTGTGGTCGCTGCGGCACACTCACCACTCGCTCGCTGACGGCACCCGCGAGGGCTGCTGCGAAACGATGTCCATCCGCTCGCTGGAAGGTCGCGGCGGCCTGCGAATCCAGTTCTCACACGGCCCTGACCGGCTCGTCCCGGACGGCTATCCGCAGCCGTCCGGGACCGTCGGAACCTCCGACGGCAGAACCCTGAACCTTCACGAGCCCGGCACCGTCAGGGCTCTGCTCGACGAAGCCGTCCGACGCGGCCGGAACCCGGAACGGCCCATCGCCGAGGAGCTCGACGGCTGGACGCTGTTCGACGCCGTCCACAAGGCAATCTCCCTGATCGCCGCTGACGAGACCGAAGTGCCACCGGTTTGCCCCAGCTCTGGAGCGCCTTCCTGAAGCCTGTCCCGCACTGCGGAGCTACGCGGGGCGAAGAACGGGGTCGATGTCGGCCAAGGCTTCGTGGAGCTGACGGGCACCCAGGACAACGCGGTCGTCGGGCTCCTGCAGCATCTCCTCGCACAGCTGCATCGCGCTGTCCCGCTCTTCGGAGAAGATGCCGAACACATCGCGGACCGCCGTGTGGATCCACTCGCTGTGACTCCAGTCGGCGACCGCCAGCGCGGAGGCGACGATCGTCAGCCCGATCCTGTCCCTTCTCCGGAGCACGGCTTCCGCAGTCACCCGGGTGACGAAGGTGTCGCCCGGGTCGAGCACAAGCTCCAGCAGTGGCCCGATGGCCTCCTGCATGTCGGCGAAGGCCGCAAGGCCACGACCGGCGTCTGCCCGGTCACGGTAGTCCTGGCTTCGCCCGAGCTCGCGGAGCGCCACGAAAGCGGCATGCCGCCGGTCGCTATCCCCCCGCAGCAGCGCGCGCAGTCGCCTCACCTCAGCGACCAGGCGGGGCATGTCCTGTCGCGCAGAAGCGATGAAATCTAGATCGGCATCCAGTTGCAGGTCCGGACTGACCTGGACCTGCTCTCCATTGGTGAATCGGCTGAGATAGATCTCATCGTCCTCCACGGCAGTGGCTGGGGCGATCTGGATGCAGCTCGCCCCGCCGGTCGCACCACGAGTCTCCAGCACGGGAACCCACGCACCCACGGATGCGGCCGCGATCCGCACCTCCATGGACCCGAGCTCTTCTTCAGTCGGCATGACCAGATCATGCACCCCGACCGGGCAGGCCGTCCACGGGATGCCAAGCAAGCTGACCGGCTTCGGGCTATCCCCCCAGTCCAAAATCTGGTTGCCGAGGTCAGCGACGATAGGGCCATGACGCGATGGATCCGAACGCATGACGGTGAGAGCGCCACCTGGTCCTATTTCGAGCTCGACGATGAGCAGTGGGCGAGCCGGCAAGTGGATCTGCAGGGGCCCAAGCGCACTCCGGTCACCGCAGCCGCGCTCGGCGAGGTCCTGCAGTGCAGAGACCATGGCGACGCCGCTGCGACGGCCGCCTACGAGCGGCAGTACGGCGTTCTTGCGGAAGGCGCCCTCACCGGCTGGGAAGATGCCGACGCTGCTGCAGAAGTCACCGAAGACGTCTTCGAGCGGATCTGGGCCGCCGCTCGACTTCGACTCGCCTCGACCGGATCATCGACGGAGCACGAGGAGACACCGTGATCTCGGACTATCAGCAACAGCTTCGCGAACGGTTCCTCGCAGCCCCGGTGATCACACCGCCAGCTCCCTGGCGCCCGGTCCTGGACCGGCGCACCCCGGTCGGCGGCCTGCTCGGCATCGGCTTCGCGCTGGCACCCGACACCGGGCATGACCTGGTCATGGTGGTCTCCTACGACGGTCACGGGCTCTTCGACGCCACCACTGGCGAGAAGATCGCCCGAGATCGCGATCCGGACCCCGACACGAGTACCCCGGACGCGGTTCCTGACCTCTCCTGCCCAGGGCTGGGACCGATCACCGGAACCCGAGTGCCCATCGCCGGACTCTTCGGAGGCGGGTTGCACAGCACCACCGCTGACGGCTGGACACTGGAAGTGATCAGCCCGGAGTGGCCCAACGACCGGGTCCTGCTCTCCGCAGACGGCGGCATGCCTCACAACGGGCCGCACGCAGAGAAGTGGTGGCACATCTTCCACTCCGACTACTCGACGCTCCGAGCCGCGGGCTTCTCTCCCTCCGGACGAACCCTCGCAGTCGCCACCAGCAGTGACCTCACACTCTGGACCCGACCGGGAACCGAGACGGAACCCCGCGACGGGAAACACGCATGACCCGCGATGAGCTGATCGTGATGCTCAGCGGCGACACGACAGTCCATGCCATGGCCCGAGCCGCCCTGGCAGAGGGCGACTTCATCATCTGGGACGGCCTGGTCCCCGCAGCCGAGCTTGCCGGCATCTACAAGGCGCGACTTCACCACACCCTCAGGCGCGGCCAGAAGACGCTCGCTCTCAGCGAAGCCGTCGACACCCTGAAAGGCGCTGAAGACGCCCTCATCCGGATTGGCCGCATCGACACACCCGACCAGACCTGGGCCTTCATGCTGTTCCTCGACGCTACGGCGACCACCCTGCTGGCATGCACAGGCGTCCTCCGCACTGCACCCCAAAAGCCTGACATCTCCGCATGTTGACGGCGTCGGCGAGTGCGCTTGCCGACAAAGCCGCCTTCTCCATGCTAACTACGTTGCGTTGTCACACCGCGACTCCACCGCCGCCGGGCTCTACCGCGGCACCACTCAGACGAGCTACAGAGAAGTGCATCGGTCACCGTGACGGACATGTAGTCTATGGATCATCGCAGTTCAGAGCCGGTATCCGAGCTCCTGCGGTCGGTAAGATCGATGAAATCCACCGCCTCAACCCCCGCACCACCACCGGCGCGGAAACCGCCGACCTGCTAAAGGACCTCACCGAACGCATCGGCGCGACTTTCGTCTACGCCGGGATCGACGTCACCACCACACCCCTGTTCAGTGGAATCCGCGGCGCCCAACTCGCCGCCAGAGCCACCCTCATCCACGCCGGGCCCCTCCCCGCCCGCCACGGCCAGAGCTACCCCTTCCGCGACCTGGTCACCGGCATCGAATCCGCCCTCGACCTACAAGCCCACCGCCCCGGCACCCTCCCCCGCATGACCAGCTACCTCCACCTGCGCACCGCAGGCCGCATCGGCGCCCTCACACGACTCATCCGCCAAGCAGCGATCACCGCCATCAGCGACGGCACCGAGAAGATCACCAAGAACTCGCTCGAGGCCATCACCCTCGACCACCACACCGAACAACAACGACGCCCCACCCGCTAACCCACCCCAACCCCCTCCCGCCGCACCCTGACCAGGCAAAACGCCTCTGAGCAGCAAAAAACGCCCGAGCCATTAGACCCAGACGCCCCGTACAACACCCACCAAACCACGCACAAAAGCTGACACAACCCCAGACCAGACCCCCAAAGCCCGCCCCATCACCTGTTCTCACCCAACCACCAACACCCCAGCCCACAAGACACCCACCACACCAACTAACCACCCGCTCAATGTCAGGAGATCCTCGCCAATCGGCTCGCGGCCGAGGGTCCGGCCGCCGCGGCCGGACCCTCCGGTGGACAGGAGAGCGACCGTGAGCGGTGACCGGGCGGAGAAGCAGCGCGTGCAGGAGGCCGTACGGCGGCACGCATGCACCCGTGCCTTCGCGGAGGCGGAGGACGTCATTTCGGCTCTCTGCTGGCCGACCCCGGGGTACAGGAGGCGCGGGCGCGCATCCCGCACGCGTCCCAGCACAACAGGTGGACTCCTCACCAGTGACTGGATTGCGCGACCGGTCGTGAACTCCGGCACGGGTGCGGACAGTATCCCGGCTGTCGGCCGGGACAGACAGGACACTGTCCGGCAACCAATAGATCACCTGGCCGCCGGCCGCGCACGCCGCAGCGCCGTACGGCACCAGCCCGGCAACCCGATCAGCCGGACCCGGCAGCCGCACCACCCGCTGGTGGCAAAGAAAGTCATTCGCCCACCCGCTCAGCTCGACGGCGCCCGTGACCTGCGGCCTCGGCGATGTAGCAGGCGTTCGGCCACTTGGCGGACGGGTGCGCCCCGTGCGGCGTGTCCGGAGTGCGGCACCAGCCGGTGCTGATGAAGTCACCGTTGTCCCAGTCCTCCACCTTCTGGAGAATGATCATGATGGGTTTCCGTAAGGCCGTTGCGGCCACCGCCTTTGCCGCCGCCGCCGTGATGGCAGGCGCCGGCACGGCTTCGGCCAGCGACTACTCCCCGTACGGCGAGCACGATGTGATGGTCCGGCACGTGCTCAGCGCGCAGTGCAACGACGCGAGCACCCAGTTCGGGAAGGTCAACTACAACCAGGGACCGGTGTGCATCGACTTCGGCTCCGAGGACGGCCGGGGCCAGGAGATGGGCCGGGGAACCGAGTCCGACCAGGACACGATGAACGCCGCATGCAACTCAGCCGTCACCCAGTTCGGGAAGGTCAACTACAACCAGGGACCGGTGTGTATCCGCTTCTGAACCGCCGCTGACCGACCAGAACCCGCGCACAGCAACGCCCTTCCGTGCTCGCGCGGCCCCGGGGCCCTAGGCACGGCGTGGCTGCAGCGCTGAATCGTCGTCGACACTCACCTACGGCGTCAACGGCGATCCAGCGCCTGCAGGCTCCGGACGCGGTGGCGCGGCTATACGAAAACAGGGCACAGTACGCCGCCCACATCGTCAACGAGTACGCAGAACACGCGCCCGCCGCAGACCGAAGGAACGATCTTCCTCGGACGGCCGTCGGCAGCGTTCCGCAGAAACACCGCGAACTCCCCAGAGACACCCTCGCCAACCTGATCATCAGCATGCACAGGCACATGGTTCCAGACGCCCGAACCAGCACCCATCCACCTTGACCAAAAGTTAGGGGCACCCCCCAGCCCGGACTGCCGGGCGGTGCGGATTTGCCGGAGGCCTGGCCAAGGGCTGTACTGGAAGAGACCGGGAGCGAGGCGCCCATGGGAACAATGTCCAACATGGTCACCCTCATCTTGCCCTGGACCCGGATGGCCAAGCGCGTCGCCCGGATCACCCAACAGCGCCGCCGCGGGCACGACGCGAAACAGGCTCGGCGGGGACGCCATCGGCGCTCGCCAGACCGGCGCCAGCGATAGCGGCCACCGCCCCGCTCTACCGGCTACGGACACCCAGAAAGGCCCCTGGTAGCCACCGTGCGGCCCCCGAGGGCCCAACGCTCTGCTCGTTCGAGTGCCGTAAAGATGTCGCCGACCAGGCGCTCTGCCATGCGGGGTGCTCTGGGTCTCAGCAGTGTGACCAGCCGGCGGCGACCGGCTCTCCTGAGCTGGGCGGGAGAGCCGAAGCGCTCGAGCAGGGCCAGGACGGCGGGGTGGTCCAGGCGCGGGCCGAGAATCTTCTCCAGTGAGGGATGGATCTGTGTGAGCAGGCCGCGGAGCCGGTTCTTGGTCCGGGTCGACTCGGTTGCCAGGTCGTCGTCGAAGCCGACGAGCATCTCCATTTCGGCGATCGTCTCGTCGGCGAACTCGATGGCCCGAAGGGTGTGGGACATGGTGCGGGCGGCATCGGCGATGACGAACGCGTCGCACCCACCCCGTCATCTCCCACCCGGGTCCGGGGAAAGGGCAGACAGAGGGGGAAGTCCGCGCCCAGGACGCTGCCGCCGAACATCACTAGTGCCTGCCCGCGTTGATCCTGCGGGGGGGGCCGATGAGCGGACGAAAGCGTGTATTTCAACCGCCGAGGGTCACTTGCTGTCCAGTCGCCCCAGCGCGTGGGCGTCAGCGAGGACGGATCGGGCCATCTGCCAGTCGGTGTGGTCGATGCCGGTGATGTGGCGTAGGTAGGCGAGGGTGACCTGCTGGACGAGGGCGACGCGGCTGGAGTCCTCGTCGGTGGTCTCTGCTGCCCGGTAGCCGGAGGTGCCGCCGAGGAAGTGCTCGCCGCCGAAGACGGTGAGCAGGCTCTTGTCGCCGCGGCTGAGGGTGTAGGGGTCGCTTGTCCAGGCGGGTCCTCGGGTGGTGAGCGGGAGATCGTCCTTGTCGCCGGCGACCACCAGTCCGGGGGCGGTGATGTGGGAGAAGTCCTGGTCGCGGAGCCAGGGAAGGTTCTCGTGGGCGAAGGGGGTCAGTTCGTCGCCGCCCTTGCCGGCCGTGGCCCGCTGGGT
>NZ_JAPVLS010000172.1:0-7894 GCF_027158125.1 Streptomyces sp. H39-C1 | reverse complement strand
GACCGCACCACCCCCCTCACCCCCCACCACCCCGCCTACATCATCTACACCTCCGGCTCCACCGGCCGCCCCAAAGGCGTCGTCATGCCGGCATCGGCGCTGCTGAATCTCCTCGCGTGGCATCACCGCACGGTCGGTGGCGCACCCGGCAACAGGACCGCACAGTTCACAGCGATCAGCTTCGACGTGTCCGCTCAGGAGATTCTGTCGGCCGTCGCCTACGGCAAGACGCTGGTCATCCCCGACGAGTCCGTCCGCCGCGACGCGGCCCGGTTCGCCGCGTGGCTCGACGACCGCCAGATAGACGAGCTGTTCGCCCCGAACCTGGTGCTGGAGGCCCTAGCTGAGGCCGCTGTCGAGCAGGGCCGTACGCTGATGCGGCTGCGAACCGTCGCGCAGGCCGGCGAAGCTCTGACGCTCAGCGGCAAGGTCCGTGCATTCCACCGTTCGACCCCGGGCCGGGGACTGCACAACCACTACGGCCCGACCGAAACCCATGTGGTCACAGCCCACACGCTGGTCGGCGATCCTGACCTCTGGCAGCTGCCCGCGCCGATCGGCCGGCCCATCGCCAACACGCGTGCCTATGTGCTGGACGGCGGTTTGCAGTTGGTGGCGCCTGGTGTGGTGGGTGAGCTGTACATCGCGGGCGCCGGTGTGGCCCGCGGCTACCTCGGCCGTTCCGCCCTGACAGCTGAGCGGTTCGTCGCCGACCCGTTCAGCCTGGAGCCCGGCGGACGGATGTACCGCACGGGCGACCTCGTGCGCTGGAACGGCGACGGTGAGCTGGAATTCATCGGCCGCGCCGACCACCAGGTCAAGATCCGCGGCTTCCGCATCGAACCCGGCGAGATCGAGAAGGTCCTCACCGACCACCCCGACATCGCCCACGCCGCTGTGACCACGCATGAGGATCAGCCGGGGCGGTCCCGTCTGGTGGCGTACGTGGTGGCACGGGATGCTCTTCTACCCCAGCAGGTACGGGATTTCGCGCAGCAGAGCCTGCCGGAGCACATGGTCCCCTCCGCGGTGATCCTGCTCGATCGCCTGCCACTGACCACGACCGGCAAGCTCGACCGTTCCGCCCTGCCGACGCCGGACTTCGCGTCGGTCGGGTCGGGCCGGGAGGCACGCACTCCGCAGGAACAGATCGTCAGCGACCTGTTCGCCCAGGTACTCGGCCTACCGCGAGCCGGAATCGACGACGACTTCTTCGACCTCGGCGGGCACTCACTCCTCGCCACCCGCCTCATCGCCCGCATCCGCGCCACCTTCGGCGTCGAGATGGGCCTGCGCACCCTCTTCGAGGCTCGGACCGTCGCGGCGGTGGCGGCTCGGCTGGACACTGCTGGCCCGGCGCGACTTGCCCCGACCGTGCGGGAGCGGCCCGAGGTCATGCCGCTTTCCTTCGCGCAGCGCAGGTTGTGGTTCATCCACCAGATGGAGGGGCCCAGCGCCACCTACAACATTCCCCTCGCACTCCGCCTCACGGGCGGGCTGAACGAGGACGCACTGCGGGCCGCGCTGGCTGACGTCATCACCCGGCACGAAAGCCTGCGCACCGTCTTCCCCGAGATCGACGGCACCCCCTACCAGCACATACTGACCCCCGAAGCCGCCGCACCACGTGTGACCGTCATTCCGACGACGGAAGCCGAGCTGGCGACCGTACTCGAACAAGCAGCCCGGCACGCCTTCGACCTGGCCGTCGAACCCCCGCTGCGAGCCGACCTCTACGAGCTCTCCTCTCAAGAACACGTCCTGCTGCTGGTCGTCCACCACATCGCCGGCGACGGCTGGTCTCTCGGACCCCTCGCCTCCGACCTCACGCACGCCTACCCCGCCCGCACCCAAGGAGAAGTCCCGAACTGGGTTCCACTGCCGGTGCAGTACGCGGACTACACCCTGTGGCAGAACGAACTCCTCGGCGACCAGAACGACCCCGACAGCCTCTTCGCCACCCAAATCGACTACTGGACGAACGCCCTGGCCGATCTTCCCGACCAGCTGAGCATCCCCACCGACCGGCCCCGTCCGGCCGTGATGACCTACCGCGGGGACTACGTCACCGTCGCCATCAACCCCGAACTCCACCAGCGTCTCGCCGACCTCGCCCGATCCACCGGGACCAGTCTGTTCATGGTCCTCCAAGCAGGCCTCGCCTCCCTGCTGACCCGCCTCGGCGCGGGCCACGACATCCCCCTCGGCAGCCCCATCGCCGGCCGCACCGACCAGAACCTCGACCACCTCATCGGATTCTTCGTCAACACCCTCGTCCTGCGCACCGACACCACCGGCGACCCCACCTTCACCCAACTCCTCAACCAGGTCCGCGAAACCTCACTCGCCGCCTACGCCCACCAAGACGTCCCCTTCGAATACCTCGTCGAAATCCTCAACCCCACCCGCACCCTCGCCCACCACCCCCTCTTCCAAATCATGCTCGCCCTCCAAAACGCACCCGAAGGAACCTTCCAACTCCCCGGACTCCGCATCGACCTGGCACCCGGACGCACCGGAACCGCAAAATTCGACCTCTTCTTCAGCCTCGCCGAACAACGCGGACCCAACGGCGAACCCCAAGGGATCAACGGCGCGATCGAGTACTCCAGCGACATCTACGACGCACCAACCGTCCACACCCTCTTCGACCGCTGGATCCAGCTCCTCGACACCGCGACCGCCCACCCCGACCAACCCCTCAGCACCATCAACGTCCTCACCCCCGCCGAACGCCACCACCTGCTCCACACCTGGCAAGACACCGCTTCCCCGGTGAGCGAGACCCTCCTGCCGGACCGCTTCGCGGAACAGGCTGCCGCCACGCCCGACGCCGTGGCTCTGATCGTCGGGGATGCCACCCTGTCGTATGCGGAGCTGAACTCTCGCGCCAACCAACTCGCCCACGCCTTGTTGCGACGTGGTGCCGGGCCGGATCTGGTGATCGCCCTTGCGCTGCCTCGCTCGGCCGACCTGGTGGTCGCCCTGCTGGCAGTGCTCAAAACTGGTGCCTCGTACCTGCCACTGGATCCGGATCATCCGGCGGCACGCATCGAGTACGTGCTCGAGGACGCGCGACCTGCCCTGGTTCTCACTACGACGCGAACGGACCGGCTGGTGGCGGGCGGCTCGTCGCAGCGGTTGGTTCTGGACGCTGCCAATGTCCGCGCGCTGGTGGCTGACTGCTCCGACAGCGATCCGACCGACGCCGACCGTGTAGCACCGCTGCGGCCCGCGGACGCCGCGTACGTGATCTACACCTCCGGGTCGACCGGACGTCCCAAGGGCGTGGTCGTGCCGCACGCCGCGTTGCTCAACTTCTTGGAGGCCATGCGGCAGAAGGTCGAACTTCGGCCTGAGGAGCGGCTGCTCGCGGTCACCACCGTCGCCTTTGATATTGCTGCTTTGGAGCTGTATCACCCGCTTCTCTCCGGTGCAGCGGTGGTCCTGACGCCGAAGGAGTCGGTCGCGCAACCTTCTGCCGTACTGGACTTGATCGCCCGGCACGGTGTCACGGTCCTTCAGGGGACCCCCTCGCTGTGGCAGCTGCTGGTGGCGCACAACCCGGAGGCCCTGCGGGGCCTGCGCATGCTGGTCGGAGGGGAGGCACTGCCCACCGCCCTCGCCGAAGAAATGCGCGAGCTCACGGACGACCTGACCAACCTGTACGGACCGACCGAGACCACCATTTGGTCGACTGCCGGAGACTTGGCCGATGGCGCGGGCGCTGCCCCCATCGGCCGGCCGATAGCCAATACGCGGACCTATGTGTTGGATGACGAGCTGCAGTTGGTGGCGCCTGGTGTGGTGGGTGAGTTGTACATCGCGGGCGCCGGCGTGGCTCGCGGCTACCTCGGCCGTTCCGCCCTGACGGCCGAGCGATTCGTCGCCGACCCCTGCGGCCTGGAACCCGGCGGACGGATGTACCGCACCGGCGACCTCGTGCGCTGGAACGGCGACGGTGAGCTGGAATTCATCGGCCGCGCCGACCACCAGGTCAAAATCCGCGGCTTCCGCATCGAACCCGGCGAGATCGAGAAGGTCCTCACCGACCACCCCGACATCGCCCAGGCCGCCGTCATCGTTCGTGAGGACCAGCCGGGAGACGCCCGTCTGGTCGGCTATGTCGTCGCCGACAGTTCGACGGACGATCGCAATGAGCAGGTCGAAGAGTCACAGTTGAGCGAGTGGCAGGAACTGTACGACTCCGTCTACACCTCCGCGACCAAAACCGTGTTCGGCGAGAACTTCGCGAGCTGGAACAGCAGTTACGACGGCCGACCGATCCCGCTGGAGGAGATGCGGGAATGGCGGGACACCACCGTCAAGCGCATCAGGACGCTCCGTCCTCGCCGTGTGCTCGAAATCGGTGTCGGAACCGGTCTCCTGCTCTCTCAGCTCGCGCCCGAGTGCGATGAGTACTGGGGGACCGACTTCTCCCCCACCGTCATCAGGGAACTTCAGGCCCAGGTCGACAACGATCCCGTCCTGCTCCAGCGGGTTCGCCTGAGGACGCAACCCGCCCACGACTTCGGCAGTCTGCCCGACAACCACTTCGACACCATCGTGCTCAACTCCGTCGCCCAGTACTTCCCGAACGCCGGCTATCTCGAGCAGGTGCTTCATCACGCCATCCGCGCTCTCGCTCCCGGCGGTGCGGTGTTCGTGGGGGACGTCCGTAACCCCCGCCTGCTGCGCACTTTCACCACCGCGGTCCAGGCCGCCCGCGCCGACGACGCCGACACCGCCGCCATCCGCCGCGCCGTCGAACAGAGCCTCGTCCTCGGCAAAGAACTCCTCATCGACCCCGAATACTTCACCGCCCTCACCCACCACATCCCCGACATCGCCGGCACCGACATCCAACTCAAACGCGGCACCGCACACAACGAACTCACCCGCTACCGCTACGACGCCACCCTCTACAAAACCGGCATCACCCCCCACCCCCTCACCCACACCCCCCACCAACCCTGGGACCAGAACGCCGACGATGCCACCGCCAATCTGGCCGACCTCAGGCGACGGCTCGCGACCCAGCAGCCCGTCGAACTCCGGGTCACCGGAGTCCCCAACCCTCGCCTCACCCACGAGCTCGCCCTGCAGCACGCCCTCGATCACAACGCTCCTCTTCCCAGCCACACCTCCAACCCCCATATCGACCTGGAGATGTTCCATCAGCTCGGCGACGAGCTCGGGTACTGGAGCGGCATTACCTGGAGCACCCATGACGTCGACACGGTCGACGTCACCTACATCGTCCGCAGTCGGCTGGCCGCCGGCACCCCGACCCATACCTACACACCGGTCGATACCAGTGGCTCTGGAGCAACCCTCTCGACCTGGGTCATCAACCCGGCCACCAGCCGCGGCACCGCCGCCCTCCTCACCGCCCTCCGCGAACACACCCGCCAACACCTCCCCGACTACATGCAGCCCGCCGCCATCGTCCCTCTCGATCGCCTGCCACTGACCGCCAACGGCAAGCTCGACCGCGCCGCTCTGCCGGCGCCGGACTTCGCGTCGGTCGGGTCGGGCCGGGAGGCACGCACTCCGCAGGAGCAGATCGTCTGCGACCTGTTCGCGCAGGTACTGGGGCTGCCTCGGGCCGGGGTCGACGACGACTTCTTCGACCTGGGCGGCCACTCACTGCTCGCCACCCGCCTCATCGCGCAGATCCGATCGGTCTTCGGCGTCGAGGTCGGTCTGCGCACCCTCTTTGAGGGCCCGACGCCGGCCGCGGTGGCGGCCCTGCTCGACACTGCTGCACCTGGACGACTGGCACTCACCGTTCGGGCGCGGCCCGAGGTCATGCCGTTGTCATTCGCTCAGCGCAGGTTGTGGTTCATCCATCAGATGGAGGGGCCCAGCGCCACCTACAACATTCCGCTCGCACTCCGCCTCACGGGCGAACTCGACCGGGACGCACTACGGTCCGCGCTCGGTGACCTCGTCGCCCGGCACGAAAGCCTGCGCACCGTCTTCCCCGAGATCGACGGCACTCCCTGCCAGCACATACTGGACTCCGAAGCCGCCGCGCCGCGTGTGACCGTCATTCCGACGACGGAAGCCGAGCTGGCGACCGTACTCGAACAAGCAGTCCGGCACGCCTTCGAGTTGGCCGTCGAACCTCCCCTGCGAGCCGATCTCTTCGAGCTCTCCTCCCAGGAGCATGTCCTGCTGCTGGTGGTCCACCACATCGCGGGCGACGGCTGGTCGCTGGGACCGTTGGCTGCCGACCTCACCCATGCCTACACCGCCCGGACCCAGGGAGAGACGCCTCATTGGGTTCCGCTGCCGGTGCAGTACGCGGATTACACGCTGTGGCAGAACGAACTACTGGGCGACCAGAACGACCCCGACAGCCTCTTCGCCACCCAGATCGACTACTGGACGAACGCTCTGGCCGATCTTCCCGACCAGCTGAGCATCCCCACCGACCGGCCCCGGCCGGCCGTGATGACCTATCGCGGCGACTACGTCACCGTCGCCATCAACCCCGAACTCCACCAGCGTCTCGCCGACCTCGCCCGATCCACCGGGACCAGTCTGTTCATGGTCCTCCAAGCAGGCCTCGCCTCCCTGCTGACCCGCCTCGGCGCGGGCCACGACATCCCCCTCGGCAGCCCCATCGCCGGCCGCACCGACCAGAACCTCGACCACCTCATCGGATTCTTCGTCAACACCCTCGTCCTGCGCACCGACACCACCGGCGACCCCACCTTCACCCAACTCCTCAACCAGGTCCGCGAAACCTCACTCGCCGCCTACGCCCACCAGGACGTCCCCTTCGAATACCTCGTCGAAATCCTCAACCCCACCCGCACCCTCTCCCACCACCCCCTCTTCCAAATCATGCTCGCCCTCCAAAACGCACCCGAAGGAACCTTCCAACTCCCCGGACTCCGCATCGACCTGGCACCCGGACGCACCGGAACCGCAAAATTCGACCTCTTCTTCAGCCTCGCCGAACAACGCGGACCCAACGGCGAGCTCCAGGGGATCGGCGGTGCTGTCGAGTACTCCAGCGATATCTACGACGCACCCACGGTCCATGCCCTGTTCGACCGCTGGATCCAGCTCCTCGACACCGCGACCGCCCACCCCGATCAGCCGCTCAGCACCATCGACGTTCTCACCCCTGCCGAACGCCACCAGCTCCACCACACCTGGCAGGACACCGCACTGTCCCTGCCCGAAGCATCGCTCGCCGACCTCTTCACCCGCCAGGTAGCGAAAACCCCGGACGCCCCCGCCGTCATCACCACCGACAGCACCCTCACCTATCAGGACATCGATGCCCGCGCCAACCACCTCGCGCACCACCTCATCGCCCGCGGAGTCCGCCCCGGCGATGCCATCGCTGTCCTGCTCCAGCGCTCACCCGAGACCATCACGACGCTCCTGGCCCTGATGAAGACCGGCGCCGTCTACGTCCCCCTCGACACCCGCTACCCCGCCGAGCGCATCCACCACATCCTCGAGCAGACCAACACCACACTCGTCCTCACCGACACCACCTCACAAACCGCACTGCCGACCACCACGGCCGACCTCCTCATCTCCGAGACCACGCAGCTCAACCAACATGACCAGCACGCACCCGATGTCACGGTCCAGCCGGACGCCGCCGCGTACGTGATGTACACCTCCGGCTCCACCGGCACCCCCAAAGGCGTCGTCGTCTCCCACCGCAACGTCACCTCACTCGCCCTCGACCCCCGCTTCGATCCCCACGCGCACCAGCGGGTTCTGCACCACTCACCGTCCGCCTTCGACGCCTCCACCTACGAAATCTGGGTCCCACTCCTCAACGGCGGCGCCATCGTCATCGCCCCCGACGGCGACCTCGACATCCCCCTACTGCAGAAAACCATCACCGAACACCACGTCA
>NZ_JAPVLS010000171.1:0-7946 GCF_027158125.1 Streptomyces sp. H39-C1 | reverse complement strand
ACCGGGCATGCAACTCTTCTACGCCCTCGGACCACGACTCGACCTGCTCCACCGTCAACGATTCGTCACACAGTCGGACCAACGAGCCACACCGCCAACAGTCACACCACATGCGGTTGCAGTACTAATCATGCGCACCGATCCCGGGCTCGTGCCCGCCTGTGTCCGCGAGATCATCGACGGTGTCGTCGAGGCCGTCCGGACCGAAGACGCCCCGCGCGTGCGGGCCTTGCTCGACGATCTCGCCCAGGTCGCCGACCCCGCCGCCTTGCTCCTGCTGCGCAGTCGGCTCGCCGACGATCTGTCCTCACACGATGTGCCGGGGGGACTGTCGCGGTAACGCCCGCGTCAGCGCCGTGCCGCGGTGGACCCTCGGTGGAGTGATGGGTGAGCGAGGGGGGTTGCGGGCTTGCGTGCATGGTCGTTAGTCGGGGGTGACAGGCACACAGGCGTTCGTGAGCCCGACCGGTCGGCGGCGTAGGGCAGCCGGTGACGGTGCGGAAACGGGTCTGCGCGCGGACGATCCGCCGATCTTTGCGGCGCTGGTCGAGCGGTGGCGGCAAACCGGGCGGATGCTGCCGGGGCAGGACGACCGCGAGTGGTCCGAACTGGTGTCCAAGGTGCCGGCCCTCGGCCTGACATCAGGGCAGGATGCCGGCCTTCCCTCCGGCGTCGTGCCGCCGCCGCAGTGGGCGGGCGCCGTCACTAGCTTCCGCCCGACCCCTGACACCACGGGATCAGCCGGATCGGGCGGCCCTGGTTGGGCCCCGTCCGATCCGGTGCCCCAGCCCGGCACAGCCGCCCCTAGGCGACCCGGGGGCGGATGGGTCGCCTCCCAAGCGTCAGCCCGACGGCCACCGCTGTGAGCGCCTGGTGAGCGAGCTTGCTTGCCTGGCAGAGCGGGACAGCGGATCGCCAGGGCGCACTATGGCGGTGTCGGCTGTGCTCGCTTTCCTCCGCGGCCCCTGAACGGAACCCGAGCGCTGACCAGCAGGGCGCGGACGCCACCGTAGGAGCGGTCAGTGCGCTGCGCGATCTGGCGGATCGTTGCACCTGCCTCGTACATCTCTTTGAGCTGGGCGGCTGCCGCCGCTCGCGCCGGTCCGGTCAAGCGCGGCGAGCGCGTCCGCACCGACGGCGCTCCCGAAGCCGCGGTGTTCTTCGCGGCCGGTCTCTTCTGCGACATGCCCAAGATCCTCATCCGCGCGCCTGCCGAACACCGCGCATCCCATCGGCAACAGCCGCCGCTTGGCTTACTGTGGGAACGTGCGCAACTGGTCGGCCCCCCGCGAACTTCCCCCAGCGGCTACGGCCGCCGCGTCACCCGCGCGTGCTGCGACACGGGACGACGCGGCCGAGGCCATCGCGCAGCAACCGACCACGGTGGGAGCGGGGCACGAACCCGCTCCCACCACAGATCAGCGGTCGCCGTAGTAGGTGCCGAGGCTGCTGCGGTAGTCGGCGCTGCCGGCCATGGTGTCCGGGTCGTACTCGGGCGCGTCCTTGACCTGGTCCTTGGTGCGCCCGACATGGAGGGTCTCCTGGTCGTGGTCGACGCGGGTGATGGCGCCGGCGGGCACCATGACGTGCTTGCCGATGAGCCAGGGCTTGCAGTTGACCACGATGTACGCGGCGCCGACCTCGTCGGTAGCCTCGTCGACCTTGCCGATGTGCCCGTCGGTGGCCTCAACCTTGTAGCCGGTCAGGTCCGTGCCGGACGTGTACTGCGCGGCGGCGGTGTAGTCCCACATGCTCATGCGTGTCACCTTCCGTTTCTGCTGGTAGGGGGAGGGGCTCAGGTGTGGAGGTAGCCGTTGGTGCCGTCGTGGCTGTCGGCGTGTTCGTCGTCGAACCAACGGTCGCCCGCAGCGAGGTAGCGGAAGCCGAAGCACCGCTCGGCGGGCATCGCGATGCTCACCGCGCGGGTGCCGTCCGTGCGGGCGGCCAGCGGGTGGGCGCCGGGCTGCCAATCGTTGAAATCCCCCACGACACTGACCTGCGCGTGCGGGTGATCGGCGGGAAGGATGAAGGTGACCGTGGTGGTGTCCTTCGTCCGGGTGCGCTCCAACATGACGGCTACTCCTCCAGGCGGTGGGTGGTGAGGCCTGATGGATTCCCCGAAACCACGCAGAAACGGCGGCAGCCGGTGCTCCCCACCCGAACAGCCCAGCCCGCCCAGACGGCAACCGGCTGACGCGGGCACTGTGCGCGCCGTGGCGGCTTGGCGCGCTGGCCGCCGGGGCATACGAAGTCGAGATGAGCCGGCCCCGGGAGGCGAAGCCCGGGGTCGACTCGCCCCCCGGCCCACCCGGCCGCTCCCTCACACCGGAGGAGAGCAGCTCAACCACCGGGACCATGCCCGGCACGACCATCACCGGACCACCGGGAGGGGGCCTGGGCAGGACGAATCAATGCCTGCACGGACCGCGGACGGCGGCCCTCAACGATCCGAACGAAAGCCCCGAGGAAACTGGCCGTGTGACGGCTACGCAATCCGATGGCCCGATTGCCGCGAAGGGGGCTCCCGTACGACCGGCCGGCCCAGCAGCCCGCAGTTGCCGGTAGGCATCGAGGCTGCCGACCGGTGCAGCGCGGTGCGGAAGCGGGGGTGAAAGGCCACCGCACCCTGCTGTAAGCCACGGGCAGCTGCTTGCCAGCATGACCCCCCGCACGGCCCACCCGACCCCGCACGACACGCCGCAGGACATCATGCGTTGCAGTTCTTCCAAACTCCCAGCAGGCGAAGCCTCGGGTTCCGTTCGCGACCTACCGGGCGTCCCCCGCACCAGCCCGTCCATCCAGTGGAGCACCAGCCAGCCACCCACCATGTCCCCAGTCGCTGAACAGGTCCACCCGGCCGCGTCCCACCACCCGTGACTGAGCAGCAGGTGCGTTGCCACCATGCTGGCCCCTGCCGTTCCGACCGCATCGGCCTGAGCGTGCCTCGGTCGGGGAGACCATGTGGGCAAGTCGCTCCCCGGGAGAGCTATTTGATGGAAAGCTTCCCCGGGAGGCACCGGTGGGTCGCTTCCTGGGCTTCTCCTTGTGGATTCTTTCGAGAACGGTCGTATGCTGATGGCTTCCTCCCAACCGCCAGGTCCGCAGCAGCCGACCGGTCCGGCGGGCCGCAACAACGACGGGGACGGTGCCGGGCAGGAGGGTCAGCCGCGCATGGCGGGATCCGTCCCGACTCGCCGCGGAATACGGCGCCGCACCGTCATACTCGCCGCTTCCGGAGCGGTGGCGGCAGCCGCGACGGCGGTCGCCGTGGTGGAGGTGACGCGGTCCTCCGGCTCGGACACGCAAGTACTGACCGGCCCCACCGGCTCCGTCTACGCGGTGGCGTTCAGCCCCGACGGCAAAACTCTCGCCAGCGGTAGCGGCAGCGACAGCAGCGAGGACAACGCCATCCGGCTGTGGGCGGTCTCCAGCGGACGCGGCATCGTCACCCAAACCGGCTTCCCCAGTTACCCCAACTACGTCCTTGCGGTGGCGTTCAGCCCCGATGGCAAAACTCTCGCCAGCGGTGGCGGCAACGACATCGACAAGGAGGCCGGGTACGCCGTGCGCCTGTGGGAGGTGGCGACCGGGAGCCTGAAAGCCACCCTCACCGGCCACAGCGGCAGGGTGACCTCGCTGGCCTTCAGCCCCGACGGCGCGACCCTGGCCAGCGGCAGCAGCGACACGACCGTCCGGCTGTGGGACACGACGCACGGACAGGTCACCGGCATCCTCGACCACCCCTATGCCACCGAGGTCAACGCCGTGGCATTCAGCCCTGACGGCAAAACACTCGCCAGCGGCGCCTACGCCAGCATCACGATGTGGGACGTTCAGAGCACCACACTCACCACCACCCTTTCCCTCCCGCAAACAGCCAAAGGACAGGAAGTCAGCTCGGTGGCGTTCAGCCCCGACAGCAAGATCCTGGCCAGCGCCGGGGGCGGCAACCGCGACACCGCCGACCACTCCATCCGGCTGTGGGACCTCTCCAGCGGACGCATCATCGCCACCCTCACCGCCCAACCCCCCACCAGCGCCGTCAATTCGATCGCGTTCAGCCCCGACGGCAAGACCCTGGCCAGCGGCAGCCGCACCCTCAGTCTGAGCAAGACCACCGACCACCCCGTTCAGCTTCGGGAGGTCTCCAGCGGACGCATCACCGACACCCTCACCGGCCACACCTCAGATATCAACGCGGTGGCATTCAGCCCCGACGGCAAGACACTCGCCAGCAGCAGCGACGACCACACCGTCCGCTTGTGGAAGCTCCAGTGAAGGCTCACCGACCACCGCGCAGTCCACAGAGCCAGCCTGCGGTGGGCGAGAGCTGAGAAACGATGTGACGGTCCGGGACGGACCGTCACACACGGATGACCAACGGCCTGTCGAGGGCTTGCAGCCATCCGTGGGGCACGAAGCTGAACGGGGTGATGTGCTGCCACGACGGGGGATGGCAGTGCGGGCATCGCTTCGTACCATGGCGGGTCTTCTACACCTGCTGCGGCGTCCCCGCGCCTTTTTGCCCGCACTCTCCCCTTGCCTAGTCCGAGTGCCGGGTCACCTATGACCGGGACGCTTCCGACGGTGTGGATGGCGGGCGTGTTGGGCCTGGTGGCGATGAGAGCGCAGGGCTTTGGGGGGAAGAGGCGTTCTTCGTACCGGCCCAGGCCGAGGATGATGACGGGCAGCGATCAGGGGCGGCCCGGGGCCCGCCAGGACGAGTCGGCATCCTGGCAGGAACCTGGGGCGGCGGCAAAGACCGGGGCAGCGGCATGGCCAGTGCGGCATCTTCCCGCAGCGCTCCCGCGTGATAACGGACGCTCCGACTGGCCACACCATGCTTCGCCAACGCCTGCGGCAAAGGGCCACACGCGGTTGCCTCGAGCAGACGAACAGCCTGCTCACGTAGGGACGCGACGGCGGCGGTCTCTGTTTGCAACCGTGGCGCGATGGTGTCCAAGAGCGCCTCCAGCGCCGTATCGCCGACTGCGGCGCCGCGGTCCGCTTCATGGTGCACGCGATTTCTTCTGCCCCCGCCAGCCGAGGCCGTTCGGGCGGGCCCCTACGCGATCGGCGAGGAACCTCTATCGAATCCGGCGGCCGGCAGCAGTGACGAAACCAGAAGCACGAGCTCCGTCGGCGGCCGGAGAACGGGCTGGTTTCAACGCGTCCCCGCAGCGCGACACGGGCGCGAACGACTGGCCAACGGCTCGTCAAGCCCATCTCGAGACTGTCCGCTGGGCGCACGGGTCACCGCCCGTAGGGTTACGGACGATGCGGTCGGGCCTGGCAGGAAAGGGCGAAACCGCCAGGCCCGACCGGACCTCGATGTCGCACCCCATGAACGAGCAGCGCACGGTCCACGGCACGGGCGGCACCACCTCCGACCACCCGCATTCACCTGGACGGCCCCTGCCCCGCCAGCGTCCCGGGGCTGCGGCGCGTCATGCGGGCACTCGTTCGGCGGAACACCCGTGACCTGTGGCCAAGCAGGCCCGTTGGTGAAGAAACGCCGTGACCCTACGGCGCACTCAACCCTCCCAAGGAGACTTCGATGTCCCGTATCGCCAAGGCAGCCGCCATCACCGCCGCCGCCGGTGCCATCCTGGCCACCGGCGCCGGCATCGCCGCCGCCGACGCCGACGCCCAGGGCGCAGCCATCGGCTCCCCGGGTGTTCTGTCCGGCAACCTCCTCCAGGTCCCCATCCACGTGCCGATCAACGTATGCGGCAACACCGTCAACGTCGTCGGTCTCCTGAACCCGGCGTTCGGCAACGTCTGCCAGAACATCAGCAGCGATGACGACGACCACAGCGACAACAAGGGCGACTGGGCCAGCCACGACGGCTACAACCACTGACCACCGTCCCACCACCATCACCCGGGCCGCCGGAACCCGGACGCCAGCCCGCACGGAATCAGGGACAGCACACGCCCCAGACCCCGTGACGCGTCCCCCGGCGGCCCCGGGCTCGGGACTGTAAAACGTTCGGCTCTGTTCTGTAGTCGGTGGTGACGTCGGGTGCCTGTGTGCTCAGCAGGATGCGGTGGCGGAGGAGCTCGAATCGGGCACGGCCGTGCATCTGCCGATTGATCCGCTTGGTGTGGGTGTTGACGCCTTCGGTGCGGCCGTTGCTCCAGGGGAGGGTCAGGCCGGCGTTGACGGCGGCACGGTCGAGTTCCAGGTCGTTGCATAAGCTGCGCAGTTGAGGCAGGGCTGCGCAGCGGGCCTGGGCGATCCATTCGGTGAGTTTGGAGTCGTTGCCGCTGGCGGGTGTCAGCAGGGCGGCGAAGTCGCTGATGAGGGCGGTGAGCTGGGTCATCTCGGGGCAAACCGCAGTGAGGAGGCAGAGCAGATCGGTGTCCTTGGTCCGCAAGTGGTCGGGGTACCCGATCATCCCGGGGCCACCACGGCTCACTGACCGCCGTTTATGACCCAATTCTTACGGTTTCATATTTGATCATGCAGGGTCATCGTGGAGGGGTCATGGTGGAAGCAGCGGTCGACGCATGACCCCATCCGCAACATTGCCGTCGGCGCGCCGCGCCACAGCACCGTGCCCCGGCACTCGGAGCGAGGTGCGGTCGACGCCCCTGAGGGCCCGGCGGGCAGCCGCCAGCCCGAACGCAGTGTGTGGAGGTCATCGTGAAACTCAAGGACGAGATGCCCGTTGATCACCGGCTCCGCACGGTGTACCGGGTCGGTGCGGGCCTGTGCGGTGTGGTCCTGCTGGTGTTCGGGATCCTAGGGCTGGTGGACCAGTTGAAGTTCCTGGACACCACCGGCCGCATGGTGGCCGGCCTGTCGAGCAACGGCCTGCTCAGCGTCCTGTCCCTGGCCTTCGGCGCGATCCTCATCGGCGCGTCGGTCGTCGGCGGGAACATCGCCTCGACCATCGAGATCGCTGTCGGCTCCCTCTTCATCCTCAGCGGATTCGTCAACCTCGCACTACTCGACAGCTCCTTCAACTACCTGGCGTTCCGCATCCCCAACGTCCTGTTCAGCTTCGCCATGGGCCTGCTCGTCGCCACCTTCGGCATGTACGGACGCGTCAGCGGCAGCCTCCCGCACGACAACCCCTACTGGCAGCAACGCCACCCCGAGGCCACCCGAACCACTCCCGACCACCCGACCCCGGCCCTGCCCGGCGGCCGATCCCACCGCGCCCCCCGCCTGCCCTAATCTGTCGTCGCCATGGCCCCCGGGACGTCCCGTGCGGGTGACCAACGCCTGCTGCTGCCAGAGCAACCCTCCCCCCGCGCCCGGCAGCAGTAGTCGGCCCCCGGGGCTCACTTGACTCGTGCAGAGAAGGAGGCACTTCTACCGTACTGACCTTGTGAAGGCCCCGGTGTTCGGACGAGCCCTTCATTTACTGGCCCAATCTGCCTATCTGCAGTGACAGTTGACGGGCATCGATAGTCGCCGCCAAAGCAGCCCATCCGACTGTCCGAGAGTCAGAGAATCGACACAGTCACGGCACGGCCGGGAGCAGCGCGGTCAAGCTGGCCTCGATCAACTCGTGCTCTTAGGAGCGTGCCGGCGACAACCACCCCTGCGGCGATTCCGTAGGACCAGGGTTGGAGTAGTTCGCTGGGCAGTGCCATGGCGTTGCCGATGTAGAGCACGGTGCCCGCGAGGGGGACGGCGAGCCATTCCCAGCGGCCGTCGAGGGCGACCAGCGCGATCACCAGCAGGGCGTACCAGTAGTAGGAGGGCGAGGTCAGGAGCAGCGCGGTGCCGGTGACGAGCAGCGCGCCGCTCCACGGCCGGTCCGGGTCGCCGCGGCGCATGACGTAGAGGGCGGTCAGCGCGATCAGGGCCACCGCGACCGGGGCGGCGACGCCGTCCGGCAGGAACAGCCGCAGCAGCGCGAACCGTCGGACGCTGCCTGATTCGTACCCCTCCTCCTGCAGATAGCCGGGCAGGTAGCCGAGGACGCCGA
>NZ_JAPVLS010000170.1:0-7957 GCF_027158125.1 Streptomyces sp. H39-C1 | reverse complement strand
GGTAGGTGCCGGCCGTGACTTCTACCCAGGGCAGCATGCGCAGCAGCCAGCGGGAGGAGATTCCCGCCATCTGAGGTGCGGACTTGGTGGTGGTCGCCAGATTCCGGGCAGCAGCCGTATCAAGGCTGGTGTGCGCCGAGTTGTTGTCCGGGGCGCCCGGGGTGCTGAGAGCGGCGGCCTGGCCCGCATCAACCGACATGCGTATGTCCTTCGCATTAGGGGGTGGGGTATGCGGCCTCATTCTTTTTCGTCACCCTTCGCGCTGGGTATCGCTGAATCGAGTGAGAATGAATCGTAAAAACGCCAGAGTCGGGGAATGGGAACATATGACCGATGGGGACAGTGTCCGCATATGACAAGTTATGGTGCGGGCGGCCTTTGCGGCGGCCAACTGGCCCTTGCCGGGGCGGTGTTCCGATTCTGTCTGGGTGAGCACGGAGATGATCGGAATGGGTCCGGAAGGGCGTCATTTCCGCACTTCTTTGACGGATTCGGCGGCCTAGCAGGTCCGCCGCGTAATTTCCCGCCGAGCATCGAACTGATGCCTGGCGTCCGTGCTGCCGGACCGACCCCGGCCGGCCCCGCACCTCGGATATTTTTCCGTTCCCTTACTTGTTCGCGTACGTGTCCGCGGACGTGATCGCCTCGGCGACGGCCGCGGGGTGGTCGAGCATCACCAGGCGGCCGGCGGGGGCGGCGCGCGCTCGCGCAGGGCGGGCCCCGGAAGTCAGGGGCTGCGCGATGTGCCGGGCAGGGGTGGTGCGGGGGGCGTGGGGCCGGCCTACAGCGCTTCGACGACCGCGCCGCGGTCGGTGGCGGCAGCGGGCTGCGGGGGGATCGCCAGCGGCACGGTGGTCAGGGCCGCGGCCATCGCGGTCCGGCGTCCGCGGCGGAAGACATACGCGGCCAGCGCGCCGGTGCCCACCAGGGCGACCAGCGACATGAAGGTGCCGAGCCAGCTCGCGCCCAGCCACTCACCGCCGAGGTAGCCCAGACCCACGCTGTACGTCGCCCAGGCCACACCGGCCACGGCCGACCAGGGCAGGAACTCCTTGGGCCGGCGGTGCGCCACGCCCGCGCCGAGGCTGACCACGGAGCGGCCGGCCGGTGCGAAGCGGGCGAGCACGACGAGCGAGCCACCGCCCCTGGTCAGCACCTCTCCCAGTCGTTCCTGGGCGGTGGAGAGCCTGCGGGACTGTGCCATGCGGCGGTCGAACCAGTCACCGCCGCGCCAGGCCAGCCGGTAGGCGGCGATGTCGCCGAGGCAGGAGGCGATCGCGGCGCACACCAGGAGCGCGACCACGTCGAGCATGTCGCCGCCCGCACCGGTGGTGCCCGCGGTCGCCGCGCTTATCACCAGCACCCCGCTGGGCAGGATCGGCACGAACACATCGAGCAGCACGGACAGCGCGACGAGTACGTAGATCCATGGCCAGTCGAACAAGGAGCCCAGACCCTCGAGCACCGTGCCTCCCCGTCCGACATATTGCCTGTTGGCGTATGGGCGGATCTACATCCGCTCCCAGCCGTACAGCGTACGCCAGAGGGGGTGGCCGGCACCGGCGAGGGGTACGTGATGTTGTAGACACGGTGTGGGGAATATCCCGGACACCGCTTGCGGGGCGGGCGGAGAACCAGCTGATGGCGGTGTGCGCCGCCGCCCGGCCGCGCGCCGGCGGACGACGGATCGCACCGCTCATGTCCGCCGGTGTGTCGACGGCTCGAACGAGCCCTTCGGACCGGCCACCCGGAGGTCGAGCAGGCGGCCGCGCAGGGTCAGGGTCATCAGCTGGTTGCCGAACCAGGGGCCGCCCAGGCGCGTCCAGCGGATGACGGACGCGGGGAGCCGGCCGTGCCGGGCGAGGGCGCGGCCGATCCAGCGGCCCGGCCGGCTCCAGCCGACGCGGAAGCCCAGCCGTATCGCCGCGGGGACGCTGTTGTGGATCGGCGAGCAGGTGAGCTGGAGGACGCGGCTGCCCACCGGGCGCGGCCAGTGCGCCTCGGCGATGTACGCGTGGTGCACATCGCCGGACAGGACGCAGATGGTCGCGGGCGCCCGCGGCCCGCTGCCCACCTCGGCGAAGAGGCCGGCGAGCGCGTCGAAGGAGGTGCGGAACGCCGCCCAGTGCTCCAGGTCGGCCGCCTGCCGCAGCTTCTCGCCGCGCTCCGCCCACCGCGGGCCGCGCACCCCCCGGCAGAGCGCCGCGTCCCACTCCTCGGCGGCGTGCACGGCGTGCGGCAGCAGCCAGGGCAGCGAGCTGCCGACCAGGAGATGGTCGAACGAGCCGTCGGACAGCGCCTGTTCGCGCACCCACCGCCACTCGCCGTCGTCGAGCATCGAGCGCCGGTCCTCCTCCAGGACGCGGGCGGCCCGGGAGTCCACCATCAGCAGCCGGACGCGTCCGAAGTCGCGCCGGTAACTCCAGCGCACCGAAGCGGCGTCGGCGTCGGCGCGGGCGGCGAAGGCCCGGACGGCCTCGGTGCCGTCGGCGGCGGCGCGCACCGTGGCGAACAGCTCGTCGGCGGCCAGCTCGGCGGGGGAGAGGTTGCCCAGGTGCTGATGGACCCAGTACGACATCAGGCCGCCGAGGATGCGCTCCTGCCACCAGGGTGTGCCGCGGATCTGTCCGAGCCACGCCTCCGAGGTGTTCCAGTCGTCGATCACATCGTGGTCGTCGAAGATCATGCAGCTGGGGACGGTGGACAGCAGCCAGCGCACCTCGGGGTCGAGCCAGGATTCGTAGTAGAGGTGGGTGTACTCCTCGTAGTCCGCGACCTGGTCCCAGGGCGGATCGGAGAGGTCGCGGCGGCGGGCGAGCCAGCGGCGGGTGGCCGCCGAGGTCTCGTCCGCGTAGACCTGGTCACCCAGCAGGAGCAGCACGTCCGGGCGGGCGGCGCCGTCCCGCACGATCTCCTGGGCGAGGGAGTCGAGGGCGTCGGGGCCGACCGGGTCGCGGGTGTGGTGCGCGGGCGCCGCCCAGCGGCAGGAGCCGAAGGCCACCCGCAGCGGGGCGCTGCCGCCCGCGGCGGTATGGATGGTGCTGGGCGGGAACGGGGAGCCGGGCAGCGGCCACACCTGTCGGCCGTCGAGGTGCACGGCGTACGGCGTCCCGGCGCCGGGACGCAGCCCGGTGACGGTCACCAGCGCGTAGTGGTGCCCGGCGACCTGCCAGGTCCTGGCGGTCCCGCCGCCGTCCCCTTCGCAGGCGACGACCGCCTCGCACGGGCGGTCCGCCTCGATCCAGACGGTCGCGCTGTCCTCGCCCACGTACCGCAGCAGTGGACCCAAACGCAGCTCAGCCAAGGTGACCGGCCTCCCCTCCGTCGCCCAAGACTACGGACGACGGAGGGGAGGCGGGAGTTGTGCGTCAGGCCGTCAGCAGCCGTTGAGGATGGAGGTCAGGGCGCTCTTCTCCGCCGAGTCGACGGTCAGGGAGTACGAGTACTTCACCCAGACCCACATACGGGCGTAGGTGCAGTGGTACGAGGCCAGCGGCGGCAGCCACTGGGCCGGGTCCTTGTCGCCCTTGGCCTGGTTGACGTTGTCGGTGACGGCGAGCAGCTGGGAGTGGGTCAGGTCGTTGGCGAACGCCTGCCGCTGGGCGGTGGTCCAGCCGGCGGCGCCGGAGCGCCAGGCCTGGGCGAGCGGGACCATGTGGTCGATGTCGACGTCGGAGGCGGCGGTCCAGGTGGCGCCGTCGTAGGGGGAGTGCCAGGTGCCGCTGACGGCGGCACAGGAGGAGTCCTGGACGACGCCCGTCCCGTCGCGCTTGAGGACGACCTCCCGGGTGTTGCAGGCGCCGCTCTGGGTGATCCAGTGCGGGAACTTGTCGCGGCTGTAGCCGGTGGACGATCCCTCGGCCTGCACGGTGAGTGCGGCCAGTTCGGTGCGGGCGGTCGCGGCGCTCGGCGGCGTGGGGGGTGCGGCCTGGGCGGTGGTGGGGGCGACGAGCAGACCGAGTGCCGCGGCGATGGCGGCGAACGCGGTGAGCACGCTCACGCGTCGACGCGCGTAGACATTGCGTATCCGGGACATGCGAACTCCCTGTGGGGGTGAGGGTGGTTGCGGGCGTGTCCTAGGTCGTGCCGTCGCAGTCCCGTCTGGCCGGCGGGGCCTGGCACGCACGCTCGCGGCGTTGTCCTCGGTCGCCGATGCTCCGCATGGACTCCCTCCTCCGCCTTGCGATCGCACGCACCAGACCCCGCCGGCCCCGCCCTCCGGGCGGACGGCGCTACTTTGACGACACTCCCCGGCCCGGCGAGGGTGACGGGCCCGGGTAAGCGTGCCGGGTCCGGATTGCCTGCCGAGGTGCGGCAGGTTACAGGTTGGCGACATGGGCACGTCATGTCGAGGGGTGGCGCACCGTCAGTTCCGTTGGGTTCCCGTCGTACCCGCCTACAGTGACCCCGTGCTCGCCGTCGTGTCCGCCGCCACCACGTCCTCCGCCGGTACCGCGGCCGGCGCCACTCTCCCGGCCCTGACGTCCGCCGCCGCCACCTCACTGCTGCCCGTCGACCGCACCCTCGGCGTCGTGCTGGCCGTCCTGCTCGTGGTGGCCACCGGGGTCGCCGCGTACGCCCATCTCGCGGACGAGCGGGAGAACTACGCACGCGGGATCGCCGTCGCGGGGCTGCGCGCCGCGCTGCAGCTCGCGGTCGTCTCGCTGCTCATCGGCTGGGTCGTCCGCTATCTGCCGGCGCTGCTCGCCTTCGTCGGCGTCATGTACGCGGTCGCGGTGTGGACGGCGGGCCGCCGCATCACCGACGACCGCAGCTGGCGGTGGGCGGCCGTGCCGATCGGGGTGAGCGCGCTGCCGGTCGTCGCGCTCCTGGTGCTGACCGGCCTCGTGCCACTCGACGGCATCGCGCTGATCCCCGTCGCGGGCATTCTCATCGGGGGCGCGCTCACCGCGACGGTCCTCGGCGGGCGCCGCGCGCTGGAGGAACTGCACAGCCGGAACGGCGAGGTCGAGGCCGCCATGGCGCTGGGCTTCGAGGACCGGGACGCCCGGCTGGAGATCGCCAGGCCCGCCGCGTCCGGCGCGCTGGTGCCGGGGCTCGACCAGACGCGGACTGTGGGACTGGTCACGCTGCCGGGGGCCTTCGTCGGCATGCTGCTCGGCGGGGCATCACCCGTGATGGCGGGGGCCGTTCAGCTCTTCGTGCTGGTCGCGCTGCTGGTGGTGCAGGCGGTCGCGGTCTCGTCGGTCCTGGAGCTGGTGGCCAGGGGCCGGCTGACCCGTCGCGTAGAATAAGTGGCGCAGAAGGGGAGTAGCTCTTCGCCGGACCGTCGACATACTGCTCAGATCCTGAGCCGGCGCCCGGAGGCACGGTGGGTTTCCCACCGGGCCAGCGAGACCTTCGGCCGCAGCGTTTTCCATGGACGCTGTCGAGCCGAAGCGACCCCTTTTCCCGGCGCTCTCGGTGCGGCAGCCCGACCGATGAGGATCCCGCCCCGTGTTCAGCTTCACCGTCGCCGCCATCGTCTTCGGCGTCGTCTTCCTGGCAGAACTGCCCGACAAGACCGCGCTCGCCGGCCTCATGCTCGGCACCCGCTACCGCGCCTCGTACGTCTTCTGCGGTGTCGCCGCCGCCTTCGTCGTCCATGTCGGCCTGGCCATCGCGGCGGGCAGCGTACTGACCCTGCTCCCGCACCGCTGGGTGCAGGGCGTCGTCGGGCTGCTCTTCCTCGCGGGCGCGGCCATGCTGCTGTTCAAGAAGGACGATGACGAGGAGGGCGTCCGCGAACCCGCCGACCAGAGCTTCTGGAAGGTCGCGGGCACCGGCTTCATGCTCATCCTGGTCGCCGAGTTCGGCGATCTGACGCAGATCATGACCGCCAACCTCGCCGCCCGCTACGACGATCCGGTGGCCGTCGGCCTCGGCGCCGTTCTCGCGCTGTGGGCGGTCGCCGGGCTGGGGATCTTCGGCGGGCGGCTGCTGATGAAGCGGGTGCCGCTGGCGCTGATCACGAAGGTCGCCGCCGCCGTGATGGTGCTGCTCGCCGTGTTCAGCCTCTACGAGGCGATCGCGGGCTAGCGGGACGGGTGGGCGGCGCTCAGCCGATGTGGACCAGGAGGCCGCCGTCCGCGGTGGCCTCCACCCGCACCTGCTCCAGCGAGTCGACGTGCGCGGTGGGCGCGTGGACGGCGGCGCGCGGGCCCACGCCGATGACGCGCATCCCGGCGGCCTTCGCCGCGGCGATGCCGACCTCGGCGTCCTCGAACACGATGCAGTCCTCGGGGGCGAAGCCCAGCTCCGCGGCGCCCTTCAGGAAGCCCTCCGGGTCCGGCTTGCTCGCGCTCACCCGCTCCGCGGTCACCATGACCTCCGGCATCGGCAGCGCGGCGGCGCCCATCCTCGCGCGGGCCAGTGCCTCGTCGGCGGACGTCACCAGGGCGTGCGGCCGGCCGGCGAGCGACGCCAGGAAGGCGGGCGCGCCCGGGACGGGCACGACACCGTCGAGGTCGGCGGTCTCCTCGGCGAGCATCCGCCGGTTGTCGGCGAGGTTCTCCGCCATCGGGCGGTCCGGCAGCAGCACCGCCATGGTGGCGTGGCCCTGCCGTCCGTGCACGACCTGCAGCACCGCCTGCGCGTCCAGTCCCTGCGCCTCGGCCCAGCGGCGCCAGCAGCGCTCGACCACGGCGTCGGAGTTCACCAGGGTGCCGTCCATGTCGAGGAGCAGCGCTCGGGCGGTCAGGACGGACGGCGTGGACGGCATACGGACTCCTTAGAAGTACTCAGTGGCCCCGCCCGCCGGTCAGGGGAAACGGGCGGAGCCACTTTGTTTCTCTACGATACAAAACAAGGCCCCGGTTGGCCAGCGGCCCCCGTTCCTTGCCGCTGGAGGCCCGGAACGATGGCCTACGCCTCCTCGACGTACTGGAGCAGGCCCCAGGTGAAGTGGGCGATGCGGCGGGTGCCGGCCGAGGGATCGCCGAAGGCGAGCCGCCAGCGGGTGGGGGCGCTGCCTTCCAAGGGTGTCGCGGGCCGGAAGGCACGGGCGACCTCGTCGACGGTGCAGGACCACGGGACGAGGTCGTCGGGACTCTCCAGGACCGGGGCCGGGGCGCCCGGGGCGCGGATGAGCCACTCGTTCCACACCGCGCCGCCGCCGGGCGCGCACAGCACCTCGAAGCGCAGCTCGGGCCAGAGCGGTACGGGCCACAGCAGGGCCTCGCAGCTCAGATCCCCGATCCGGCGGACGATCGTGCTCTCGGGCGGGCCGAGCACGGCACGGTAGCGGCGTTCACCGCCCGGGGAGTGCCGCCCGTGCAGCCGCGCCTGCCAGCGGCGGTTCGCCTCCCGCAGCTCCGCGCGGGACGCGCCGAGCGTACGGAGCGCCTCCTCGACCAGCTCGGGCCGGTGGTCCGCCATCCGCCGCAGCAGGACGAGTTGGAACTGACCGGGCCCGAATTCCTCCATCGCCACGGCACGATCCTCGCAGACGCGGCTACCAGGAGGTCTGTCCCTCCAGCGCGGTCCGGGTCGCCGGGCCGTAGACACCCTCGGGATCGCTGGTGATCCCCATCCAGAACTGGAACGTCGCGACGGCGTCCCTGACCCCCGTGTCGAAGACGCCGTCCGCGCTGCCCATGTAGACGTAGGCGCGGCGCAGCCGCTGCTGGAGGTCCCTGACCTGGGTGCCGGTGTCACCCATGTGCAGCGCCGGCGTCGCGAGCGTCGGGTGGTTCGTGGGAGCGGGAGTGCTGCTCGGGGTCGCGTCGGGGCCGGGCACCACCGGGTCGCCCACCGGGGAAGGGGGCGCGGACGGGGTCGCCGACACCGGGGCGACGGTGGCCGGTGGAGTCGTCACCGGGGTGGACGGGGCACGGTGGGTCGCCGTCGGCGAGGCCGTGGGCGCCTTCCCGTGGGCGGCGGTCGGTGCCACGGCGGCCATCGCGTCGCTGGTGGGCAGGACGACGTCGGGGACGCTGCTGCTGTTGTCGGGCAGGGC
>NZ_JAPVLS010000016.1:0-133865 GCF_027158125.1 Streptomyces sp. H39-C1 | reverse complement strand
GCCGGGGCGGGGGACGGCGCCGACCCCGGGGGCGGGGCCCGGCTCGTGGTGGGGGGGGCGCTGAACCGCCGCGGCGGCGCCGCCGACGAGCCAGGCCGCGCAGACCCCGGCCAGCACAGGAAGACCGAACACCGCCCAGCTCAGCGGCGTGGCCCCGGGCGCCGGAAGCGCCGCCAGCAGCGGAAAGTTCGGCAGAACGTCAGGCCCGGATCCGGGCCCCAGCCCGGCCGCGCCCAGCCCGGACGCGCCCAACCCGGCCGGAGCCACAACACTCCCGGCGCCCACGGCGAACCCCGGCCCCAGCGCATACGACGCACCCCACACAGCCATGTTCGGCACCAGCGCCAGAGCGACCAGCAGCACCGCACACCGCCCCGAGAGCGGAGCGCTGAGCTGCGCGAACGAATGTCCGACCAATCGTTCATGCCAGACGAGCGAGGCCCCGCCGAGCACCGCGCCACCCCCGACGAGCACGGCGGTGGAAGCCGCGGCGGCACGGAGGGCGGCCGGCAGGCCGCCTTCCGGAAGGGTCAGCCACCGCGGCAGCGAGAGTTCGTCGAGCCAACGGCGTACCGCCCGGGGAAGCGCGACCGCAGGTCGCCCGCACCCGGACCACGCGCCGGCCCCGGCCGCCAACGCGGCCACGACCGGCAGATGGAGCAGCGCGCTGAGCGGAACGCTGCGCACCTGCCCGTAGGACGTGTAGAGCACGGCGGCGACGCCGACCAGCAGATATCCGGCGACGAGCCAGCCCGCGGCGGCAGCCGCGACCCGAGGCTCCGTCCGCACACCGGAACCGTCACCGACGTCACCCTCCCCTGACCCCTCGGGAGGAGCAGCCGCATGCGCCGCGGCCCGGTACAGCAGCCACCCGGGCAGCACGGTGAGCAGCAGGGGCGTGACGCCGATCGGGGCGGGCAGCCCGGACAGCGTGTCGGTCCGCGACAGGCACGCGCCGTGGGCCAGCAGCCACAGATCGGCGGCGATGCGCAGAGCGCCGTCGAGTCCGCTGTCCGGGAACGGTGCGCTGATCCACAGGAAGAGAACGGTGACGGCGAGGGCCCCGAGCCCGAGGCCGGCCGCGACCACCCCGCCACCGAACGCGGCGGCCGCCGCGGATGCGCGGCGGGAGTTCGCGGCACGCTCGGGCAGGCCGGGAAGGTGGTTCGTCATGTGGGTCACGTCGACCCATGGTGCCAAGAACACACCGATTTGAGGCGGTAGCGGGCGAACGCCCGCCGTGTCGCGCAATATGACTTTATGCGTCTTTTCACACAATCGTGCGTACGGGGATTCGAAGGCGGTCGGAGCGGCTGTGTGAGGTCGGGCACGTGACGGCGCGGAAGGCGGCGAAGCAGGCCTCTACCGCCAAGAAGGCCGCGAAGACGGTGAAGACCTCGGCCGAAGAACGTCCCCAGCGCGCCAGGACCCGCACACGCGCCGGCTCACCGGCGCCCAAGCCCCAACCAAAACCCCAGCCCAAGCCCCAGCCCAAGCCGGATCCCCAGCCCGAGTCCCAGTCCCGACAGTCCCCGTCCCAGCCCGCCTCCCCGTCCCCGTCTCCACCCCCCTCCGCACCCAGGACGAATGCTCCCGAGTCTTCACACCTCGTCACCCGCGCGGCCCGGCCCGCCGTTTCCCCTGCCGAGCCGGCGCCCATCGCGCCCCTCCCCGAGCGCCCGGAAGTCGCCGTCAAGCGCGCTCCCAAGCCGGCCAACACCCCCCAACGGCGTGCGAAGGCGCGCCCACCGGCGATCCCTGTGGCCGCCGACCCGACGCCTCCGCCACCGCCGGCACCACCGCGGACGCCGAAGCCCAAGCCATCACCACCCCCGCCACCCGTACCTACCGCTCCGAGGGCACCGACCACACCGATCCCACCGGCCCCGACCGCACCGACCTCACCAGCCCTGTATCCCGAGGCCGCCTTCGACAGTCTGTACACGCACAGCGTGAGCGGCCTCGTGCGGCAGGTGGACCTGATCACCGGGAATCCGGGCTTCGCGCGGCATGCCGTGCGCCGCGCGTTCGATCTCGCGTGGCAGCGGTGGCCGGAGGTCGCGGCGGATCCGGATCCGGTCGGCTGGGTGCGCGCGGCGGCGTACGAGTACGCGCTCGCGCCGTGGCAGCAGTGGGTGCCGGGGCACCGTACGCATCCACGGGCCGCCGCGCGGACGCTGCGCGGCTCCGAACGGGACGGCGCGGTGCGGGCGGCGGTGCTGCGGCTGTCGCCTTCGCAGCGGCAGGCACTCGTGCTCTACGACGGGCTGGGGCTCGATCTGCCCGTGGCCGCGGCCGAGAGCGAGGCGAGCACGGTCGCGACGGCGAGCCGGATCACTCAGGCGCGGGCGGCGCTGAGCGCGGCCGTCCCGGAGCTGGGCGACCAGGCACCGGCACGGCTGAAGGCCATCCTCACGGAGCCGGAGCAGGACGCGGAACCAGACCCGAAGACGGGTACGGGAACGGCTGGCACCCAAGAGGTCCCGGCGGCCCGGGTACGCGTTGCGAGCGAGCGGGGCGTGCGCCGCAGGACGCTGTCCGCGGTGGCACTGACCGCGCTGATCGCCGGGGCGACGGGCGCCGCGCTGGTGGTGACGTACGACCGCGTCGGCGAACTGCCGCACCGTACCCAGCCGACGCCGGTGACCGCACCGCCCTCCGCCACTCCGGGGCAGGGCGTACCGGAGGCGGGCCGCATCGGCCGACCGGGCCCCGCCAAGCCCACCCAGCAGACGACCGCACCCAGCAAACCCGTCAAGCCCACCAAGCCCAACAAACCGGCCGAATCTCCCGCACAAGCCCCCCGTTTGCCCCCTGAGCGCTGAGCCGCCCAGGGCCGCACAGGGTCGCACCGGCGGCGGCACCGGCCGCACAAAGCAAACGCGGGCCCGCCCCCCGAAGGGGACGGGCCCGCGTCGTCACGCGTGACGGCCTCTCAGCCGTCAGCAGACGAACGTCAGCCCGCGAGGATGGCGCGCGCCAGGCGAGCCGTCTCCGACGGGGTCTTGCCGACCTGGACGCCGGCGGCCTCGAGGGCCTCCTTCTTCGCCTGGGCGGTGCCCGACGAACCGGAGACGATGGCGCCCGCGTGGCCCATGGTCTTGCCCTCGGGGGCGGTGAAGCCCGCGACATAGCCGACGACCGGCTTCGTCACGTGGGCCTTGATGTAGTCCGCGGCCCGCTCCTCGGCGTCGCCACCGATCTCACCGATCATGACGATCAGGTCGGTGTCGGCGTCCGCCTCGAACGCGGCCAGCGCGTCGATGTGGGTGGTGCCGATGATCGGGTCGCCACCGATGCCGACGGCGGACGAGAAGCCGAGGTCACGGAGCTCGTACATCATCTGGTACGTGAGCGTGCCGGACTTCGAGACCAGGCCGATACGGCCCGGCTTCGTGATGTCGCCCGGGATGATGCCGGCGTTGGACTGACCCGGGGTGATGAGACCGGGGCAGTTCGGGCCGATGATGCGGGTCTTGTTGCCCTTGGCGCCGGCGTGCGCCCAGAACGAGGCGGAGTCGTGCACCGTGATGCCCTCGGTGATCACGACGGCCAGCGGGATCTCGGCGTCGATCGCCTCGACGACGGCGTCCTTCGCGAACTTCGGCGGCACGAAGATGACGGTGACATCGGCACCGGTCTTCTCGATCGCCTCGGCGACGGAACCGAACACGGGCACCTCGGTGCCGTCGAACTCGACGTTCGTGCCGGCCTTGCGCGGGTTGACGCCGCCAACGATGTTGGTGCCGTCCGCAAGCATGAGCTTGGTGTGCTTCATGCCCGTGGCGCCGGTCATCCCCTGGACGATGACCTTGCTTTCCTTGGTCAGGAAAATAGCCATGGTGTGGTGACCTTGTCCCTTACTTCGCAGCCGCGAGCTCGGCGGCCTTGTCGGCCGCGCCGTCCATGGTGTCCACACGCTGCACGAGCGGGTGGTTGGCGTCGGTCAGGATCTTGCGACCCAGCTCCGCGTTGTTGCCGTCCAGGCGGACGACCAGCGGCTTGCTGACGACCTCACCCTTGGACTTGAGCAGCTCCAGGGCCTGGACGATGCCGTTGGCGACCTCGTCGCACGCGGTGATGCCACCGAAGACGTTGACGAAGACGGACTTGACGTCCGGGTCGCCGAGGATGATCTCCAGGCCGTTCGCCATGACCTCGGCGGAGGCGCCGCCACCGATGTCGAGGAAGTTGGCGGGCTTGACGCCGCCGTGCTTCTCACCGGCGTACGCGACGACGTCGAGGGTGCTCATGACGAGACCCGCGCCGTTGCCGATGATGCCGACCTCACCGTCGAGCTTGACGTAGTTGAGGTTCTTGGCCTTGGCCGCGGCCTCCAGCGGGTTGGCGGCGTCCTTGTCCTCAAGGGCCGCGTGGTCCGGCTGGCGGAACTCGGCGTTCTCGTCGAGCGAGACCTTGCCGTCGAGCGCGATGATCTTGCCGTCACCGGACTTGATCAGCGGGTTGACCTCGACGAGGAGGGCGTCCTCCTTGATGAAGACGGTCCACAGCTTCTGCAGAACGTCGGCCACCTGGTCGGCGATCTCGGCCGGGAACTTGGCCGCGGCGACGATCTCGGCGGCCTTCTCCGGGGTGCAGCCCTCGTTGGCGTCGACCGGAATCTTGGCCAGCGCGTCCGGGTTCTCCTCCGCAACGATCTCGATCTCCACGCCGCCCTCTACGGACGCCATGGCGAGGAAGGTGCGGTTGGTGCGGTCCAGCAGGAAGGAGACGTAGTACTCCTCCGCGATGTCCGCGGTCTCGGCAAGCATCACCTTGTGGACCGTGTGGCCCTTGATGTCCATGCCGAGGATGGCGTCGGCCTTCGCGACCGCGTCTGCGGGGTCGGAGGCGAGCTTCACGCCGCCGGCCTTGCCTCGGCCACCGACCTTGACCTGCGCCTTGACGACCGCACGGCCACCCAGACGTTCGGTCACCTCACGAGCCGCCTCGGGCGTCTCGATGACTTCACCGGCCAGCACCGGTACACCGTGCTTGGCGAAGAGATCCCTCGCCTGGTACTCGAACAGGTCCACGCGCGTCCGTCCTTGGTGATCGCGGTTTGTTTTCTACGCGAACGTGCCGATACGGGAAGCGTGACTACGCGGTCACAAGGAGGGCGCACACGGTCACCGAAGTACGCGGCATGTCCGTCTCGCAGGTTATCCCCGTGGGACGTAGGTCCCTAAATCGCAGGTCACATGTGAGCGGTGAGAACGGTCACAGAGCGCGTTGTCAGGCTCGCGTCAGGCTTCTGGTACGGGCAGCGCCCGTTTCTCTATCGCGGCGGCCATCACCTCGGGAAACAGGTCCGGTGTGCAGGCGAAAGCGGGGGCTCCGAGCGCGGCCAGCGCGGCCGCGTGCTCGCGGTCGTAGGACGGCGCGCCCTCGTCCGACAGCGCCAGCAGGGCCACGAACTGCACTCCCGCGCCCTTCATGGCTGCCACCCGTTTGAGCATCTCGTCCCGGATCCCGCCCTCGTAGAGATCGCTGATGAGGACGACCACCGTGTCCGCCGGCCGGGTGATCAGGGACTGGCAGTACGCCAGAGCGCGGTTGATGTCGGTGCCGCCACCGAGTTGTGTGCCGAAGAGCACATCCACCGGATCGTCCAACTGGTCCGTCAGGTCGACCACCGCGGTGTCGAAGACGACCAGCTTGGTGTCGATGCTCCGCATCGAGGCCAGCACGGCCCCGAACACGGAGGCGTAGACGACGGAGGCGGCCATCGAACCGGACTGGTCGATGCAGAGCACCACGTCCTTCTTCACCGCCTGCGACGCCCTGCCGTACCCGATCAGCCGCTCGGGCACGATCGTGCCGTGCTCGGGGAGGTAGTGCTTGAGGTTGGCGCGGATGGTGCGGTCCCAGTCGATGTCACGGTGCCGGGGGCGGCTGATCCGCGCGGACCGGTCGAGGGCGCCGGTCAGGGTCGCGCGGGTGCGGGTGGCGAGCTTCTTCTCCAGGTCCTCGACGACCTTGCGGACCACGGCCCGCGCCGTCTCCTTCGTCGTCTCCGGCATCGCCTTGTTCAGCGACAGCAGCGTGCCGACGAGATGCACGTCCGCCTCGACGGCCTCCAGCATCTCCGGCTCCAGAAGCAGCGCCGCCAGCCCGAGCCGGTCGATCGCGTCCCGCTGCATCACCTGGACGACGGAGGACGGGAAGTACGTACGGATGTCGCCGAGCCACCGGGCGACCTGCGGCGCGGAGCCGCCGAGACCGGCCGTCCGGCCGGCCTTGCCGTCCGCGCCGCCGCTGTCCCCGCCGTAGAGCGCGCCGAGAGTGCGGTCCATCGCCGCGTCCCGTCCGGTGAGGTCGCGGCCGGTCCCGTCGGCGGCCCCTCCACCGAGCACCAGCCGCCAGCGGCGCAGCCGTTCATCGGCGGCCGTCGTCCCTCCGGTCGTCGTGTCGTCGGTCATCCGTTCTCCCCCGTCGTGCCGGACCCCGTCGTGCCGGATCCCGTCGTGTCGGATCCCGTCGTGCCGGACCCCGTCGTGCCGGACCCCGTCGTGCCGGACCGGTCGGACCGCCCGGCATCGTCTGCGAGCCCTTCGTCCGTGTGCCCCAGCAGCAGCCGCAGCACCGGCAGTGCCGCCGCGACCCGCTCCTCGTCGAACCCGGCGCCGAAGCCCGGCACCGCCTCCCCCGCGGCGGCCGCGGACCGGCCCGCGGAGCCGCCGCGTCTGACCAGCTCGCCGACGGTGCGGCGGACGCCGGACTCGAACTCGCCGAACGTGCGCCGCAGCAGCGGCAGTACGTCGTTGAACGCGGCGGTCGGTACCGCGGCGAGCCAGCTGTCGACCAGCGCGAGCAGCCGCTCGTCGTGGATGAGGAGCATGCCGCCGCCCGCGAGGAAGCCCTCCAGCCACGCCGCGGCCTCGGCCGACGGCGTCCCCGGTGACAGGGCGAGCGCCATCAGCCGGGCGGCGGCCTCCTCGTCGAGCCGTCCGTCGTCCGTCAACAGCCGGGTGGCGCTGCCGCGCAGCAGCCCCGGTATCGCCCCGTCGCGCTCGGCGATGCCCCGCAGCATCACCGCCCACCGGTCGAGGAGGCCGTCGGCCTGCAAGAGGCCGATCGCCCGGTGCGCCGCCTCGGCGTGGCCGCGCATCTCAGCGGCGCCGTCCGCGTCCAGCCCGACGCAGGCGGGCGGCAGCCCGATGCAGACCCGTTCCGCCAGCCCCTCGGCGACCTTGTGGAGCGCCGCGGAGTCCGTACCGCGCACATCGCCGTAGCGGGCGGACCGTACGAGGGCGGGCAGCGCCTGGGCGAGATGGCCGACGTCGGTCTCCAGGGCGGCGCGGTCGGCCAGCACCCGCATCACGACCGGCAGCGCGTCCGGTAGCCCCGCGACCAGGCAGCGTTCGGCGAGCGCGGTCACGTCGGCGAGTGCGGCGGCGTGCACCGCCCCTTCCTCGGCCTTCGCCGTCGCCGCGGAGAGCAGCGTCGTGCCCCAGACCCCGGCCTCGGCGACCCGGATCGCCAGTTCCGGCTCCCAGCGCAGCCGCCAGCTCTCCCGGAACGTCCCGGTCCCGGCGCGCGAACGGACCTGCTCCCCCCAGTCGATGCCCTGCAGCCGCAGCCGGTGCAGCAGCCGGCTGCGGCCCGCGTCGGTCTCCTTGCGCAGGTCCAGTTCCAGCTCGCGTTCCAGCGCCTCGGGCTTGAGCCGGAGCCTGCGCTGCTCCCGGGTCAGATCCCTGGCCAGCGGCACGGCGGGCGCGCTGTCCGGCACTTCGCCGAGGACGTCCCCCACGACGAGGCGGTCCCTGATGAGGGCGAGCGGTACGTCCGAGCCGTCGCACATCACCGCCCGTATCGCGTCCGTCGTCTCGCTCAGGCCGGCGAGCGGGCGGCCCCGCATGGCCGCGAGGGTGTCGGCGAGCCGCACCGCCTCGATGACATGCGCGGAGGAGACCGGCAGGTCCTCGGCACGGAGCAGCCCCGCGACCTTGGTCATCCACCGGGTGACAGGCCGGTCCCGTGCCCCGAACAGATGCCCGTACCAGCCGGGCGAGTCGATCCCCGCGCCGTATCCGCTGTGCCGCGACAGCCGTCGGTGCGTCCACGGCACCCACGTCATCTCGACCTTCACCTTGGGCAGCCCCCTGAGCAGCTGGCGGTCCGCGGTGGCGGTCACCGGCCGGGCGAGCGCCGGGACGTGCCAGGCTCCGCAGACCACGGCGACACGGTCGTGCGTCCGCCGGGCGTCCCGGATCCGCAGCCGCATATGGGCCTCGCGCGCCGGGTCGTCCGCATGGCCGCCGTCGCCGTACAGCTCGCGCAGCGCGCCCATCGCCTCGGCGAGCGCGGCGAACGGTGCCAGTGGGTCGGCACCGCTGCTGCTCCGGTGTTCGACCGCGTCCTCCCACCAGCGCTCCGGGTCGTCGTACCCGGCGGTTTCCGCGAGCACGGCCAGCGGGTCGATACGCAGCGCCTGGACCGCCTCGTCGCCGTCCGAGGATCCGTCATCCGGGGATCCGTCATCCGGGGATCCCTCGCCGGGGGGTTCGTCCTGCTCGTCCGGTGTCGTGCGCAGGGCGAGGGAATGTGCGGCGGGCAGGTCGATGAAGGTGACCGGTACGCCGTGCCCGGCGGCCCACCGGATCGCCACCCATTCCGGCGAGAACTCCGCGAAGGGCCAGAACGCGGCCCGCGCCGGGTCGTCCAGGACGTGCGCGAGCAGCGCGACGGGCGGCCGCATGCCGTCCTCGGCGGCGAGCCCGACGAGCGGATCGGCCTCCGGCGGCCCCTCGATCAGCACCGTCCCCGGCCGGTACGCGTCGAGCGCGGCGCGCACCGCCCGCGCGGAGCCCGGTCCGTGGTGCCGCACCCCGAGCAGGGCGACCCCGGACGGCCCGGCGGCGGGCGGCACCGCAAGTGGTGCGCCGGATGTCATGACGTCCGGCGCACTCATGCGCTCGCCTCCCGGCAGGCGCGGTAGAAGTCCTTCCAGCCCTCGCGCTCGCGCACGACCGTCTCCAGGTACTCCTGCCAGATCACCCGGTCGGCGGCCGGATCGCGGACGACCGCGCCGAGGATGCCTGCCGCGACATCGCCCGCCCGCAGCACCCCGTCGCCGAAGTGCGCCGCGAGCGCCAGGCCGTTGGTCACCACCGAGATGGCCTCGGCCGTCGACAGCGTGCCGGACGGCGACTTCACCTTCGTCCGGCCGTCGGCGGTCACACCGGCGCGCAGCTCCCGGAAGACGGTGACGACCCGGCGGATCTCGTCGGCGCCCTCGGGGACGGCCGGGAGGTCGAGTCCGCGGCCGAGCTGGTCGACCCGGCGGGTGACGATGTCGATCTCGTCCTCCGCCGAGGCGGGCAGCGGCAGCACGACGGTGTTGAACCGGCGGCGCAGCGCGCTGGACAGCTCGTTGACGCCACGGTCGCGGTCGTTGGCGGTCGCGATCAGGTTGAAGCCCCTGACGGCCTGGGTCTCCGACCCCAACTCCGGTATCGGCAGTGTCTTCTCGGAAAGGATCGTGATGAGGGAGTCCTGCACATCGGCCGGTATCCGGGTCAGCTCCTCGACCCGGGCGATCCTCCCCTCGGCCATCGCCCGCATCACCGGGCTGGACACCAGGGCTCTGCGGCTCGGGCCGTTGGTGAGCAGCTCCGCATAGTTCCAGCCGTAGCGGATGGCCTCCTCCGGCGTGCCGGCCGTGCCCTGGACCAGCAGGGTGGAGTCACCGCTGATCGCCGCGGCGAGATGTTCTGACACCCACGTCTTGGCGGTGCCCGGCACACCGAGCAGCAGCAGCGCCCGGTCGGTGGCGAGGGTGGTGACGGCGACCTCGACGATGCGCCGGGGACCGACGTACTTGGGCGTGATGACGGTGCCTCCCCCAGACTTCGTCCGGGAGGTGCCCCCAGGCAGCGTCCCACCGAGGATGTACAAAGCCACCGCCCACGGCGAGAGATTCCAACGGGACGGCCGCGGACGGTCGTCGGCCGCCGCGAGGGCCTTCAGTTCATGGGCGAAGGCCTCCTCCGCGTGCGGCCGCAGAGCACCTTCCGGAGCATCCTCGATGTCGGTGGGCATGACTGCCATGAATCCCCCTGTCCAGTCCCGCGGAACCCCTCGGTCCCGCGGTGATTTCCACCATGCACCACGCCACTGACAACGGGTGAAGCCGCAGGTCGGACGCATTGTCAGTGGCGGCACCTACGGTCGTGTCATGGAGGAACGGTGGACTACGGATCAGGTGCTGGCGCTCGCTCCTGACGCAGCGTCACAGAAGGCCGGGGCCAGGCTCGCGATGCCCGCGTCCTGGTCCGGTACGGGTACGGCGGAGGCCGCGGTGTGGGGTCTGTGCGCAGGCAGCGGCAGCAAGCCGTACCGGACGGTCGTGGACACGAAGGGCCCCGGCTACCAGTGTGCTTGTCCGAGCCGCAAGTTCCCGTGCAAGCACGCGCTCGGGCTGCTGCTCCTGTGGTCCGAGGCGGCGGGCGGCGCCGTCGGGCCGGCGGTGGCGCCGGACTGGGTGACCGAATGGCTCGACAGCCGGCAGGAACGGACCAGGGCCGCCGCCTCCGGGCCGGCGAAACCCGCCGACCCGGAGGCCGCGCGGCGGCGTGCCGAGCGGCGCGCCCAGCGGGTGACGGCGGGCGTGACGGAGCTGGAGCAGCGGCTGACCGACCTGCTGCGCGGCGGCCTGGCCGGCGCCGACCGGGAGGGCTATCAGAAGTGGGACGAGATCGCGGCCCGGATGGTGGACGCCCAGGCACCGGGACTGGCCACCCGGGTCAGGGAGTTGGGCGCCGTCGCCGCCGGTGGCGGTGACTGGCCCTCGCGGCTGCTGGAGGAGTCCGCGTTGCTCCATCTGCTCACCCGGGGCTACCTCGGCGAGCAGCGGCTGCCCGGCCCGCTGGCCGCCACGGTGCGCACCCGCGTCGGGTTCACCACGGACGCGGCCGAGCTGCTGGCCGGGCCTACCGTCCGGGACCGCTGGCTGGTGCTCTCCCAACTCGACACGTCGGACGACCGGCTGACCACCCGTCGGATCTGGCTGCACGGCGCCCGGTCCGGCCGGGTCGCGATGCTTCTCTCCTTCGGCGCCGCGGGCCGCGCACCGGAACTGGCGCTCCCGCTCGGGCTGAGCCTTGACGCCGAGCTCGCCTTCCACCCGTCGGCCCGGCCGCTGCGTGCCGTGCTCGGCGAGAGCCACGGCCCGGCCGCACCCGGCCCGGTGCCGGCCGGGGTCCCGGTCGGCCCCGCCCTCGCCGCCTACGGGGCCGCCCTCGCGGACGACCCGTGGCTCGACGCCTGGCCGGTCGTCCTGTCCGGTGTCGTCCCCATACCCGGCTCCGATGCCGGCGGCTGGCAGCTCGCCGACGCCGACGGCCAGGACGCGCTGCCGATCGCCGGCCGCGGCCCCTGGCGGCTCGCCGCCGTGTCCGGCGGCCACCCCGTCACGCTCTTCGCCGAGCTCGGCCACACCGGCGTCCGCCCCCTCACCGCCTGGGGCCCGGACGCCACCCCCGTCCCGTTGTAGGGCCTGACCCGGTCCGGGCCCACGGCGGGCGCCATCGAGGAGGAACGCGGAGGAATGATGAACGCCAGCTGGACCGACCTGGTCGGGAGCGCACTGCTCGGCACGGACCGCCGCAGACCGCCGGCGTCCGGCGGCCCGCACCCGGCCCTGGACCCGGCGACCGAGCTGCTCGACGCGGCGGCGATCGGCACTGTGAGCCGTCGTGCGGGTCTACGGCCGGCCGCGGCACGGGAGCGGCCGGCGCCCGCCGCGCCGGACGGGCGGCCGGTGCTGCCCGAGGCGGCACGCCGCAGGCTGGGGCTGCTGCTGGCGGACCGTTCGGCGGGCGGCGGCTCGTCCGGAAGGCGTGGCACGGCCCCGAACCTCGCCGAGCTGCTCCCGCAGTGGCTCGCCGCGGCGGGTCGGTACGGCTATGCCGCGCCGCCCGCCCTGCTCCCGGACCTGCTGGACGCCGCCCGCGCCAGAACGGATCTGCGGGCCGACGCCCTGGCGCTGGCCGGGCCCCGCGCGCTGTGGCTGGCGGAGCTGAATCCGGAGTGGCGGTTCGCTTTGCGGGCCGGGGTCAGGGGCCTGGAGCCGGCGGCCGGGGATCCCGCGGCGATCCGGCAGCTGTGGGACGAGGGCCTGTTCGCCGAAAGGGTGGCGCTGCTGACCCGGCTGCGCGGCCAGGACGCATCGGCCGCACTCGCGCTGCTGCGGTCGACGTGGACCGGTGAGCGGGCCGAGGACCGGCTGATGTTCCTCGATTCGCTGCGCGCCGGGCTGTCACCCGCCGACGAGCCGTTCCTGGAACAGGCGCTGACCGACCGCAGCCGCAATGTCCGGGCGACCGCGGCCGAGCTGCTGTCCGCGCTGCCCGGCTCCGCGCTGGCCGCCCGGATGGCCGAACGGGCCCGCAGCTGCGTCTCGCTCGGCACCGGGGAGAACGTGGCGGGGATCGGCATCCTCGTGGAGGCGCCGTACGAGTGCGACGCCGCGATGGAGCGGGACGGCGTCGCCCCGCATCCGCCCACCGGTCGCGGCGAGCGCGCCTGGTGGTTCGGTCAGCTGGTGGAGGCGGCGCCGCTGGCCACCTGGACGGCCCGTTTCGGCGGCCGCGATCCCGAGGAGATCATCGCGCTGCCCGTGGCGGACGACTGGCAGCCCGATCTGCACGCCGCCTGGTGCCGGGCCGCGGTGCGCCAGCGCGACCCCGCCTGGGCCCGCGCCCTGCTCGGCCCCCCGCCGGCGCCCGCGTCACCGGTCGCGGCGGTCGGCGACCCGGCCAAGCTGCTCTCCATCCTGCCGGAGGAGGAGCGCGCGGAGTGGGTGGCCCGGTTCATCGCCACCCATGGGCTGTCCGAGGCGTTCCAGATGCTCGGCGTGTGCGCCGTCCCCTGGGCCGGGCCGCTGGGCCGGGCCGTGGTCGACGCGCTCGACATCGCGCGGGACGCCGGCAGCTATCCATGGAGTTTCAGCGGGGTGATGGGCCTGGCCGAACGGTGTCTGGACCCGGCGGAGGCCGAGCGGCTCACCGTCCTGACCGCCGCGACCGAAGAGCCGGACGACGGGTCGCCCGGAGCGGGCAGCTACTGGGCGGAGGCGTTCCAGCGGCTGGTCGGCACGCTGCGGCTGCGGGCCGTGATGCTCGCGGAGCTCGAACCGCCGGCGCCGGCCGCCCCGGCCTCATGATCCGGCCGGGGGGCGGAGCGGCGGGCTTTCCGGGAGCCGCCTCCCGGGAGGCGGCTCCCGGGAGGGATCAGGCTTCGGCGCCCTGGCGGACATTGGCCCGGACCCAGGCCACCGCGTCCGTGGTGGGCGTGCCGGGGGTGAAGATCTCGGCGACGCCGAGTTCCTTGAGGGGGGCGATGTCCGCCTCGGGGATGATGCCGCCGCCGAAGACCTTGATGTCCAGGGCGTCACGGTCCTTCAGCAGGTCCAGGACCTTCGCGAAGAGCGTCATGTGCGCTCCCGAGAGGATGGAGAGCCCGATCGCGTCGGCGTCCTCCTGGATCGCGGTGTCGACCACTTGTTCGGGGGTCTGGTGCAGGCCGGTGTAGATGACCTCCATACCGGCATCACGCAGCGCTCTGGCGATGACCTTGGCCCCGCGATCATGACCGTCGAGACCCGGCTTGGCCACCACCACGCGGATCGGACCGGACACTCCCATCACTGCCTCCATGACATTGCCGGCGCCATCGCCGGCCGAGCGGGACCTCAAGTGGGACCGAGTGTGAACGAACGTTATCTCCAGCATCCCGCACCCGACAGTTTCGCGGTGCGGAGCGAGGGGGAAATCACACGGTGGGACACGTTCGCAACACGTTGGGCCTGCCGCCGCCCTCCGTTCCACCGGAGGTGGCCAGCGGGCCCGATGGGTTCCCGGGGAGCCGGGGTCCGCTGTACGGCTCTCCGGACTAGGGCACACGGGGGACGGAGCTGTCTCCCGTCGTGCCGCACGGGAGGTGGGCCATGAGCGCCCTGTCGTTCGGAACCGTCGCCACGGGCCGCTGGCTGCGCAGCGCGGTGGCCATTCGCGCCGCGGTTCTCGAGCTCGTCATCCTGACCGGCCATCTCTTCCTCTATCCGACCGGCATCCTCCCCGAGCGCGACCGGCCCGACGCCGGCACCGGCCCCTCCGCCGACCCGGACCACGACCCCCACACGGACTCGCACAGCGGCTCGTACACGGAAACGGACGCGGATTCCGGTACGGCACGACTGCGGGCCGTCGCGGCCGCACACCCTCCCGTTCTGCTGCTGCACGGCTTCGTCGATAATCGTTCGGTATTCACCCTTCTCCGCCGCTCCCTGCGAAAGCACGGCTGGACGCACGTCCAGGCTCTGAATTACTCCCCGCTGAGCTGCGACATCCGTACGGCCGCCGCGTTGCTCGGCCGTCATGTCGAGCAGATCTGCGAACAGACCGGGCAGCGGCAGGTGGACATCGTCGGCCACAGCCTGGGCGGTCTGATCGCCCGCTATTACGTACAGCGTCTCGGTGGTGACAGCCGGGTACGCACGGTGGTGACGCTGGGAACGCCGCACTCCGGCACCCGCGCCGTCCCGCTGCTGACGCCGCACCCGATCGTGCGGCAAATGCGCCCCGGTTCCGATCTCATGAACGAATTGACGGAACCGGCCCCCGGTTGCCGCACGCATTTCGTCGCCTTCTGGAGCGACCTGGACCAATTGATGATCCCGGTGGAAACCGCCCGCATCGACCATCCCGACCTGCTGGTACACAATGTGCAAGTCGCGGGAATCGGGCATCTCGCACTGCCGGTGCACGCCGCCGTGGCCGCCGGAATCCGGCAGTCCCTGACCGGCGAGGAGCTCGCGGTGGGGGCCGAGAACGCGGCATAGCCGTCGAATTCAATTCGAACACAAGGCATTGTCCGGATCCGGAGCCTGCCGAAGATTGTCGCCGTCGGGGGTAGGGGGCTACAGTCACCGCTAATTCTCCTGCTGCCGAGGCGAAAGAGAAGTAGGCGGTGAACGATCGTCACCCGTCGGGGTACGCCCCCGACTACGGTGCTTACGGCTACGACCCTTATTCAACGGGCTCGTACCAGAACATCGGCACCACCTTCGCGGACGGCGATCCGCTCTTCGGAGCGATGACCGGCACCGCGGACACGGGCGCCACGGGCAGCTATGCGTTCGTCCCGCAGCCGGCGCAGCACGGCTACGACGCGTCCGTCTCCGAGACGGGCAGCTACGACGCGAGCGGCTTCTGGCAGGCCCAGACCGGCAGCTACCCCACGTACCCCGAGCAGTCCCAGCAGCAGCCCCACGTCCCGGCCCAGCCGCAGCCGCAGTTCCACCAGCAGGAACAGCAGCAGCCGCAGCAGAACTGGGACTCCGGCCAGTACCCGGCGTACGGCTACAACGCCCCTGGTCAGGACACCGGCAGCTACCCGACCGGCACCTACGACGCGATGTCCTGGGACACCGGCGTCTACACCGTGCCCGCGCAGGCCGCGCCCGTCGAGCACACCTACGCACCGGAGCCCGTACCCGGATACGCCGGCCCGTCGGCCGAAGCACCGCACTACGGGAACGGGAACGAGTACGAGAACGGGTACGGCGCCGACTACACCACTCAGTTCGCGTACGAGCCGGAAACGGCGCCCGCGCACGAGTCCGGACCCGACGCCGACCTCCACCTCGATCACGACCTGGACCCCGCACTCGACCTCGACGCCGAGACCGGGTCCGAGACCGGGTCCGAGACCGGGTCCGAGTCCGAGACCGAGACCGATGTGGTCCACGTCCCGGCGGCCCCGCGCGGCGGCGGGAGCGGCTGCCGCCGCAAGCGGCCCGCGAAGCGCTCCGCGCTCCTGACCATCGCGGTGCCGTCCGTCGCGGTCATGGGTGTGGCGGCCTGTGCCGCCGCGGCCATCAGCGACGTGCCCGGCGCCCATGCGACGACGCAGACCGAGGCCTCCGGCAAGACCGCCACGAACGCGCCCGTCTCGAAGCTCGACACGCAGCTCGCCGGAGTCACCTCCGACGCGGACGACTTCGCGACCCGCGCCAGCCGTACGCAGGAGCGGATCGACCTCAAGGACCGCGAGGCCGCAGCGAAGAAGGCGAAGGCCGACGCGGCGGCGCGCAAGGAGGCCCTGCGGCCGAAGTTCCTGCTGCCGGTGTCGGAGCGCGGACTGAGCGCGTACTACGGCCAGTCCGGCGTCAACTGGATGGCGCTGCACACCGGCATCGACTTCCCGGTCGACACCGGCACTCCCGTGTCGTCCGTGACCGACGGCACCATCCGCACGCAGTGGAACAGCTCCTACGGCAACATGGCCATAGTGACCGCCGCCGACGGCACCGAGACCTGGTACTGCCACCTCAGCAGCACCAAGATCCGCTCCGGCTCGGTCAAGGCCGGCCAGGTCATCGCGTACTCGGGCAACACCGGCAACACCACCGGCCCGCACCTGCACCTCGAGGTCCGGCCGCACGGCGGTACGCCGATCGACCCGCTGCCGTGGCTGCTGGCCCACGGGCTCGACCCCCGCTGACCGCACTCACCCGACCCGCCTCCGGCCCTCGCCGGAGGCGCGCGAGGCCCCCCGTCAGAGCTTCTCGACCGGCGCGTACCGCAGCAGCAGCCGTTTCGGCTTCTCCTCGCCGAAGTCGACCGTCGCCTGCGCGTCGGACCCGGTACCGCTGACCCCGACGACGGTTCCGAGGCCGAACTGGTCGTGCGTGACCCGGTCCCCGACCGTCAGCGCGATCACCGGCCGGTCCGTGGCACGCCGGGTCGCGAAGCCCTTCGGGCCCGCCTTGGCGCGCGAGGACGACAGCGACGACGCGGCGGCCGACATCGCGGCCCCCGGCGCGGCCACCGGGCCGGTCCGCTTCCAGTCGATCAGCGTGGGCGGGATCTCCTCCAGGAAGCGCGAGGCCGGGTTGTACGAGGGCTGGCCCCACGCACTGCGCATCGTCGACCGCGTCACGTACAGCCGCTCGCGCGCCCGTGTGATGCCGACGTACGCCAGTCGCCGCTCCTCCTCCAGCTCCTTGGCCTGGCCCAGGGCCCGCATGTGCGGGAAGACCCCGTCCTCCATGCCGGTGAGGAAGACCACCGGGAACTCGAGGCCCTTGGCGGTGTGCAGCGTCATCAGCGTTATGACGCCGCCCCCCTCCTCGTCGTCCGGGATCTGGTCCGAGTCGGCGACCAGCGCGACGCGCTCCAGGAACCCGGAGAGGGTGCCGGGCTCCGCGTCCTCGGCGGCGGCCCGCTCCTGCTCGAACTCCAGGGCCACGGCGGCGAGTTCCTGAAGGTTCTCGATACGGGTCTCGTCCTGCGGGTCCGTGGAGGCCTGGAGCTCCGCCAGATAGCCCGTGCGCTCCATCACCGCTTCGAGGACGGTCGCGGGACCGGCACCCGACTCGACAATGGTGCGCAGCTCCTCCAGCAGCTCGTTGAACTTCCTGACCGCGTTGGAGGAGCGGGCGGCCATGCCGTACGCCTCGTCGACCCGGCGCAGCGCCTGCGAGAAGGAGATCTTCTCGCGCAGCGACAGGGCGTCGATCATCGCCTCGGCCCGGTCGCCGATACCGCGCTTGGGCACGTTCAGGATCCGGCGGAGCGGGACGGTGTCCTCGGGGTTCGACAGCACGCGCAGGTACGCGAGGATGTCGCGGACCTCCTTGCGCTCGTAGAAGCGCACCCCGCCGACGACCTTGTACGGCAGCCCGACGCGGATGAAGACCTCTTCGAAGACACGGGACTGGGCGTTGGTCCGGTAGAAGACGGCGACGTCACCGGGGCGGGAGTCGCCCGCGTCCGTCAGCCGGTCGATCTCCTCGGCGATGTACTGCGCCTCGTCGTGCTCGTGGTCGGCGACGTAGCCGGTGATGATCGGGCCGTCGCCAGCGTCGGTCCACAGGTTCTTGGCGCGGCGGCCGGCGTTGCGCTCGATGACGGCGTTGGCGGCCGTGAGGATCGTCTGCGTGGAGCGGTAGTTCTGCTCCAGCAGGATCGTCGTCGCCTGCGGGTAGTCCTCTTCGAACTGCAGGATGTTGCGGATGGTGGCACCGCGGAAGGCGTAGATGCTCTGGTCCGCGTCACCCACCACGCACAGCTCGGCGGTGTGCTCGCCGGTGCCGACCAGCTCGCGGACCAGCGTGTACTGGGCGTGGTTGGTGTCCTGGTACTCGTCCACGAGGACGTGGCGGAACCGGCGCCGGTAGTGCTCGGCGACGTCGGGGAACGCCTGGAGCAGGTGCACCGTGGTCATGATGATGTCGTCGAAGTCCAGGGCGTTGGCCTCGCGCAGCCTCGCCTGGTAGAGCGCGTACGCCTCGGCGACGTGCTTCTCGAAGGGGTTCTCCGCCTGCCGGGCGTAGTCCTCCTCGTCGATCAGCTCGTTCTTGAGGTTCGAGACCTTCGCGCTGAACGCCTTCGGCGGGAACTGCTTGGGGTCGAGGTCCAGGTCCCGGCAGACGAGCGCCATGAGCCGCTTGGAGTCAGCGGCGTCGTAGATCGAGAAGCTGGAGGTGAAGCCGAGCTTCTTGCTCTCGCGGCGCAGGATCCGCACGCACGCGCTGTGGAAGGTCATGACCCACATCGCGTTGGCGCGCGCGCCGACGAGGTCGCCGACGCGTTCCTTCATCTCGCCCGCGGCCTTGTTGGTGAACGTGATCGCGAGGATCTCGCCCGGGTGCGCCCCGCGGGTACCCAGCAGATGCGCGATGCGGTGCGTCAGCACCCGCGTCTTGCCGGATCCGGCGCCCGCGACGATGAGCAGCGGCCCGCCCGCGTGCACGACGGCGGCGCGCTGCTGCTCGTTCAGCCCCTCCAGGAGCTGCGCGGGGTCGACGACGGGGCGGGCGGCCCCGTCCCGGTAGTACGCGTCCCGGCCACCCTGCGGGGGCTCGTTGAAGCGCCCGCCGAAGAGGTCGTCCGCGGCATCGTCCGGCCGGTGCGCGGACCCGTGCTCCGGGGGCGGCGGGACGGATTCCGACGCGTGGTCGGGGGCCTGGAGGTCGGCCAGGAAGCTGTCGTCAAAGAGGCTGCTCATCGCTTCCCGAGTCTAGGCGCCCCCACTGACACCTCACACTCCGCTTGGCGGAGTCCGTCCGGACGTGGACCGATCCTGAAAGAGTCGTCACTCTCCGCGACCGGATCCGACCGCTGCGCACAGATCACGAAATGGTTTCGGGCCTATCGGACACCGGTCTTCCCACCGGACACGAGAGTTGGCTACCGTGCCGGCCAGGCGGTCCGTCCTCCACCTCGGCAACACGCCGTCACGGACCGTCTCCGCTGAGTGCGGCCGAGAGGCCGCAGCCGGGGACCCACTGGAACCACTGGGGTGAATCGGTCCGCACGGATGTTCCGCAGAGGACGTTCCGCACGAACCGTAGGGCGACCTTCCGACAGCCCGAACCCGACAGCTAACCCGGTAAGCGGTTTACGGAAGGACTTCCCGCCTTGGCGTCGCACCGCAAACCCCGCCCCGGCATACGCGCCGGCCTGCTCACCACGACCGGCCCCCGCGCGGCCGTCGGTCTCACGGCGGCGGCACTGGCCACCGTCACCCTGCTCGGCGAGACCGCGAGCGCGGCACCCGCGCAGCCGCAGCCGCCCTCCATCGAAGAGGTCCAGGCGAAGGTCGACGCGCTCAACCACGACGCCGAGGTCGCCACCGAGCGCTACAACGGCGCGAAGGAGCAGGCCGACCAGCAGAGCTCCAAGGTCGAGGCGCTGCTGAGCCAGGTCGCGCAGCGGACCGAGTCGCTCAACGACGCGCGGCGCGTCCTGGGCCAGTACGCGGCCGCCCAGTACCGCAGCGGCGGCGTCGACACGACGAGTACGTTCCTGCTCTCCGCCGATCCGCAGCAGTTCTTCGACCAGACGCACCAGATGAAGCGGATGACCAGCAACCAGAAGGAAGCCGTCGAGAACTTCCGCACCCAGCAGGCCACGACGACGCAGAAGCGCTCCGAGGCCGTGAAGGGCCTCGACGCGCTGAACGCGTCGCGGACGAAGCTGGCGACGGAGAAGGAGACCGTCAAGGAGAAGCTCGCGGCGGCGCAGACCCTCCTCAACACCCTCACCACGCAGGAGAAGGCGCGGCTGGCGGCGCTGGCGGCCAAGAAGGCGGAGGAGGACCGCAAGCGCGCCGCGGCGATCGCCGCGAAGGAGAAGGCCGCACGGGACGCCGCCGCCAAGGAGGCCGCGAAGACCGGCTCCGGGACGACGCCGGGGACCGGCGGAACCGGTTCGCACAGCACCGCGTCGCAGGCGGAGAAGGCCATCGCCTTCGCCCGCAACGCGATCGGCAAGCCGTACGTGTGGGGCGCGACGGGTCCGAACTCGTACGACTGCTCAGGGCTCACCCAAGCGGCCTGGAAGGCGGCCGGCGTCTCCCTGCCGCGCACCACCTGGGACCAGGTGAAGGCCGGCGAGCGCGTCTCGATGTCGGACCTGCGGCCCGGCGACCTGATCTTCTTCTACGACGACATCAGCCATGTCGGCCTCTACATAGGCGGCGGCAACATGATCCACGCCCCGCACACCGGCACGGTCGTCAAGATCGCACCGATCACCCAAATGCCGGTTTACGGCGCTTCCCGCCCTTCCTGAGTCCCCCGTCCCGAATGTCACGGATCGACAGACGGACCGACAGGTCCCGGCTGTCGGCCCGCCATTCGGACGGACGGTCACAATAGGTAAGGTAACGAAGCGATTTCGCTCACCTTCTGATGGAAACTTCCCAAGAGTCACTCAAGTTGACTACGGTGGCCCGCTAGGCAGCTCGTTCCACAAGCCGGCGCAGTGCCGACGGCGAGCTGCCTCCGCTGAATCCGACCGCAAGGCCGGAACCGGGGACCCACGCGCACGACTTGGGGTGAATCGGGGCGAACGTCCGCACAACGGACGCGAGCACCGTAGGGCGGCCTTCCATCGCCCGAACCCGTCAGCTAACCCGGTAAGCGGTCCACGGAAGGAATGTCTGCCTTGGCGTCGCACCGCAAACCGCGCCCGCGAATACTCGCCTCCACCGGCCCGCGTGCCGTGGTGGGCCTGACGACGGTGGCGCTGGCCACTGTGACTCTGCTGAGCGAGTCCGCGAGCGCCGCGCCCGCGAAGCCCTCCATCACCGAGGTCAAGGCGCAGGTCGACGACCTCCGCGAAAAGGCCGAAGCCGCCACGGAGCACGTCAACGCGGCGAAGGAGAAGACCGACCAGCAGCGCGCGAAGGCCGATCTGCTGCTCGCCGAGGTCGCGAAGAAGACCCAGAAGCTGAACGACGCGCGGGAGACCCTGGGCCAGTTCGCCGCCGCCCAGTACCGCGAAGGCGGCGTCGACCAGACCACCGCCCTGCTGCTCTCCGACAACCCGGAGAAGTACCTTGAGCAGTCCCACCTCGTGGACCGTGTGTCGGCCACGCAGGAAGAGGCCATCAAGGAATTCCGCACCCAGCAGACGGCCGCGACGACCGAGCGCGCCAAGGCCGCCGCGAGCGTCGCGGACCTGGCCGCCGCGCAGACCAAGCTGGCCGCCGAGAAGAAGACCGCCGCGGCCAAGCTCGCCGACGCGCAGAAGCTGCTGACCAGCCTCACCGCCGAGGACCGCAAGAAGGTCGCCGCGCTGGACACCCAGCAGTCCGGCAGCGCCAACAGCGCGTCCTACACGTACAACGGCCCCGCCAGCGGCCGCGCCGCGCAGGCCATCGCCTTCGCCCTCGCCGCGCGCGGCAAGCCGTACGTCTCCGGCGCCACCGGCCCGAACTCGTACGACTGCTCGGGACTGACCCAGGCCGCGTACCGCTCGGCCGGCATCAGCATCAGCCGCACCACGTACACCCAGATCAACGACGGCACGCGCGTCTCGCAGTCCGAGCTGCGCCCCGGCGACCTGGTGTTCTTCTACTCCGGCATCAGCCACGTGGCCATCTACCTGGGCAACGGCGAGATCGTGCACGCCCCGCACCCCGGTGGTGTCGTCGAGGTCGGCAAGATGAGCTGGATGCCGTTCGCCGGCGCTGTGCGACTCGCCTGACACCTTGGCCCGGATCACCGGTCGGCCGGTCCTCCTGCTCGCCACCGCCGCGATCGGCGGTCTGGTCCTCGCGGCCGGTGCGCTGCGAGCGGGTGGCGGCCGGTCGGTGCTCGATCCGCCGGACGGCTCGGGCCCGCTCTCGTACCACGGCGGGTATCTGCTGCTGCTGGCCCTGGCGTGCGTGGTGGGCGGCGCGCTGCTCGCCGCGCGCTACCGCCGGGCCGTGCAGCACATCGACAGCCCGGACCCGGTGGCCGAACGGCTCAAGGACGCGGCGCTCCTGCTGCTGACCGCCGCCACCGCGGTGGTGCCCGTCGCCGTGCTGCTGAGCCACCGGAGCAGCCCGGCCGGCACGGAGCCGCGGACCGACCAGAGCCTCCCCACGGAGACGGCGAGCGGGCCGCCCGTCACCGAGGCACCGACACAGCCGCCGTCCTCCACCGGGCAGGCGACCGCCGGATCGTCCTTCGATCTGTTCCATCTGCTGCTCGTCGTCGGAGCGGTACTGGCCGCGGTCGTGGTCGTCGTCGCGCTCGTCCGCTGGCTGCGCTGGTACCTGGCGGGCAAGGCCGGACCCGGCCTCCAACTGATCCCCGGCAACCCGGACAGCGCCGAGAGCGCGCTGGCCGGCGCCGTCGACTCCGGCCGCCGGGCCCTGCACGGTGAGGACGCCCGTGCCGCGGTGATCGCCTGCTACGCGGCGATGGAGACCACCCTCGCCCGGTCAGGGATCGCCCGGCTCGAATCCGACAGCCCGACGGACCTGCTGCACCGCGCGGTCGCCGGCGGGACGCTGACCGGGACCGCGGCCGGGGACCTGACCCAGCTCTTCCGCGAGGCGCGGTACTCCAGCCACCCGATGGACGACGGCCATCTGCGGCGGGCCGGCACCGCCCTCGACACGATCGCGGCCCAACTGGCCGCCGTGGAAGCCCCGGAGGCCGTGCCAGCCGTAGGAGTAGCGACCACCGGCGACCGGGCCCCGGCGGGCGACCGGTGACCCCCGGCTCCACGCGCCACACGCTGCTCGTGCTCGGCACGGTCGCGGCCGGCACCGAGGCCGCCCTCGCCCTGGCCGGCGGATTCGCCGCGGCCGGCACCGGCGCCGTGCTCATCGCGGCGGTCGCCCTGCTCACCGCCCGCTACGCGACGGGCTTCGACTCCCAGGACCACGGCTACCGCAGACCGGTCCGGCTGCTGGGCAGCAGAACACCCCGGCTGGGCGACTGGGGCCGTGCGGTCGCCCAGGGGATGTCGTCCGAGGACGGTTTCACCCACACCCTGAGACCCGGCCTCCAACGCCTGTACGCGGCCCGGCTCGCCGAACGGCACGGGATCTCGCTGCGCGCCCAGCCCGACCGGGCCGCCGCCGTCGTCGGCCCCGAGCTGTGGCCCTGGATCGATCCCCACCGGCCCGCCCCGGAGGGCACCATCCCGGCACAGGTCCTGCGGGCCGTCGTCGACCGCCTCGACGAGCTGTGACGGTGACCGCCGACCCCCTCGGAACCACTGAACCGCCGAACGTCCTCCCAGGAGCACCGTGACGACCATTCAGCCGGCCCAGCCCGCCGCTCAGCCCAGTTCCGCCCAGGCCCCTTCCGCTCAGCCCAGTTCCGCCCAGGCCACTTCCGCCCCGGCCCCCGCCACCAAGGTTCCTGCTCAGGCATCCGCCGCTCGGTCCGCCGCCGCGTCCCCGGCCGCCCTGACGCCGCGCGAGGCCGGAGAACGCGCCCGCCAGGTGCTCACCGAGATCGAACGCGCCGTGGTCGGCAAGCCCGACTCCCTCGAACTGGTCATGCTCGGCGTCCTCGCCGGCGGCCACATCCTCATCGAGGACCTGCCGGGACTCGGCAAGACCCTGCTCGCCCGCTCCTTCGCCACCGCGCTCGGACTCGACTTCCGCCGGGTCCAGTTCACCCCCGACCTGCTGCCCTCCGACGTGTCCGGAGCGCCCTTCTACGACCAGCGCAGCGGCGAGATGGTCTTCCGGCCAGGACCGCTCTTCACCCATCTGCTGCTCGCCGACGAGATCAACCGCACACCCCCCAAGACCCAGGCGGCGCTGCTGGAGGCGATGGCCGAGGCGCAGGTCTCGGTCGACGGCGTCACCCGGCGGCTGCCCGAGCCGTTCGTGGTCATCGCCACCGCCAACCCGATCGAGTACGAGGGCACGTACAGCCTGCCTGAGGCCCAGTTGGACCGCTTCCTGCTGCGGGTCAGGATGGGTTACCTGCCGCCCCGCGACGAGGCGTCGATGCTCCGCATCCGGCTCGACCGGGCCGCCCCCGAAGCCGTACTGAACACCCTCAGCACGCCCGCCGAGGTGCTCGCCATGCGCTCCAGCCTGGAGAGCGTCGAGGTGGACGACGATCTGATCGCGTACGTCGTCGCCCTCATCGGCGCGACCCGTGCCCATCCGCAGATCCAGGTCGGCGCCTCGCCGCGCGGCGGACTCGCGCTCGTACAGCTGGCCCGCGCCCGCGCGGTGCTCGACGGCCGCGACTACGTCACCCCGGAGGACGTGAAGGCGCTGGTCGTCCCGGCCCTCGCGCACCGCGTCACGCTGCGGCCCGAGTTGTGGGTGCGGCAGATCAACGCCGACGACGTCATCGCCGAACTCGCGCGGTCCGTACCGGCGCCGCAGACCCTGCCCGAGGACAAGCGCTCCGACGGCGCCGAGGACAGGCCCGGCGCGTTCCGGCGCCCGGCAGCGCGGCCGTGACCGCGGACCGACAGCCGCCGGGCCGGCCCGCAGCCCGCCCGGTCGCGGTCCCCACGCACATCGCGCGGGCACTGGGCGGCTCCCCGGACGCCACCGCCGGCGAGGCGGCGGAACCGGCCGAACCGCCGTCCCCGCCGCCGCCCGGCTGGCGGGCCGGCGAGCGCGCCCTGCGGCTGCTCACGGTGGCCGCCGTGGCGGCCGCCGCCGCGCTCCTCACCGGCCACGCGTGGCTGCTGGCGCTGGCCGCGGGCCCGGTCGTCCTGCTCGTACTCGCCGGGCCGGGAGCGGTGGGGGGAGCTGTGCTGACGTCCGGCCGGCCGAGCCGGCTGAGCGCCGCCGTCGAGACCGGGCCGGGCCGCTGCTTCGAGAACGAGGACATCGCCGTCCGCATCCGGCTGGACTTCGACGGCGCCGCGGGCTGGATCGACCCGGGCATCACCCTCGGGCCGGGCGTCGAGCTGACCTCGCTCGCCGTGGCCGGCCCCGTCGTCGAACTCGCCCTCACCGCCCGCCGCTGGGGTCGCTGGAGCCTGGGCACCGTCGATGTGGACGTCTACGACACCGGCGGGCTCGCCCGTCGCACCGTGCGGGCCGAACTCGGTGAGATCCAGGTCTTCCCGGTGCCCACCCAGGCCTCTCTCACCCCCATCCCGGTCCGGCTGCCGGACCGCCTCGGCGAGCACACCGCCCGGCAGAACGGCGACGGCATCGAGGTCGTCGGGGTGCGCCCGCACATCTGGGGCGAACGGCAGCGGCGCATCCACTGGCCCTCGACCACCCGGCGCGGCAGCATCCAGATCAACCAGTTCGCCGCCGAACGCACCGCCGACACCGTCGTGCTGGTCGACGCGCTCGTCGACTTCATCGACCCCGCGACCAGGGCCTCAGGACTCGACGAGACGGTGCGCGCCGCGGCCGGCCTCACCCGCGCCTATCTGCGCAGCCACGACCGGGTCGGCCTGGTGTCGATCGGCGGCACGCTGCGCTGGCTGCAACCGGGCTCCGGCGGGGGCTACTTCTACCGGATCGTCGAGAGCGTGCTGGAGGTCCGCAAGGACCTCGGCTACTCCGTCCCCGCCCTCCAGCGCCTGCCGCCGCCCGCGCTGCCCCGCGGCGCCCTCGTCTACGCGATCACCCAGCTCGCCGACGAGCGGATCCTCGAAGTGCTGGGCGATCTCGCGCAACGCGGCAACCCTCTCGTCGTCATCGAGATCCCGACCGGCGCCCCGTACATCGCGCCCGGCGACACCGTCGGACACCTGGCCCGGCGGCTCTGGCTCGCCGACCGGGCGGCGATGCGGTTCGCGCTGCGGGAACGCGGCATCCCGGTCGTCGCCCAGTCGGCCGGCAAGAGCCTCGACCTCGCCCTCGCACCGTTGCTCCGCACCCGAATCCAGGGCAGGACCCGATGACTCCCTTCCTGTCCCCGGAACCCGCCACGGTGTCCTCGTCCCCGTCCTCCGCCATGACCCTCCCCCAGGTCCCGGTCCGGCCGGTGCGCGGCCTCGGCGTCGCACTGGCGCTCGCGGCCTGCGATCCGGCCGTCACCGGCTCCCCCACGATGGGCGACGTACTGACGCCGCTCGCCGCGGTCGTGCTGGCCTGGTGGGCGGCCCCGCCGCTCGTCCGGCGCCCGGTCCAGTACTCGGCCCGTAAAGCCGCGCTGCTGTCCCAGCACCGCAACACGGTCTTCGCCGTCGGCTGCGTCGTCCTCGCCGCGTTCAGCGCGCCGCCCGTCTGGCTGGCGTCGTGCGTCACGGCCCTGCTGCTGACCTATCTCCTCATCGTCGACGCCTGCGCCGCCGGCCCGGCGGGCATCCGCCAGCTGCGCTCGCGCCACATCCCGCTGACCGCGTACGGCGCGAGCGGCCTGGTCCTCTTCGCCGCGTTCGCCCCCTCCGACGGCAGTGCCTGGGGCCCGGCGGTCGCGGTGTCCGCCGTGTGCGCCGCGGCGTACGCGGTCGGAACGGCTCTGTGGCCGCGCAGGCCGCGGAGATCGGCCACGCCCCATAGCAGGGACGAGTCGCCCACGGAGTGACAACTGCCCCATCGGTCAAGGCCGTTCTGCAAGTGGCCATGTCACCCGTCGAACACTGATCAATGACGATCACCCAACGGCCGATTGGGACCAGACCTGCTCTACGCCGTACTCCTCCGTACCCCCCAGGTTTAGCGTCCTCCTCCAGGTGGCCGAACCCCACTGCCGTCGGACCCGACGGCACGGCCACCCCCGCCGAAGATCCGGCGGTGTTCCGCTTCCCCGTGCGGACGCCGCCGGATCGAGGTCTCAGCAGGCGGGCACCAGCTAGGCACAAAGGAGTGACGGCCGCGTGGCGTCGCACAGAAAGCCCAAGCAGCGCTCACTCACCGGAACCACCGCACGAACCGCGGCCACCCTCGCCATGGCGGGAGCCGCGTCGGTCAGCGCCTTCGGCGAGACCGGCCACGCCGACCCGCAGCTCAGCGTCGGCGAGGTCAAGACCCGGGTCGACGCCCTGTACGAGCAGGCGGAACAGGCCACCGAGCAGTACAACGGCGCCAAGGAGGCGGCCGACACCGCCCGCGCCGACGTGGGCAGGCTCCAGGACGAGATGGCCCGCAAGACCGCCCGGTTCAACGCCACCCGCGACCAGATCGGCGCCATCGCCGCCGCGCAGTACCGCTCGGGCGGCATCGACCCGGCCATGCAGCTCGCCCTGGACTCCACCCCCGACACATATCTCGAACGTGCCGCCCTCATCGACCAGGTGAGCGGCCGGGAGGCCGACATCCTGCGCACCCTCGGCGAGCAGCAGCGGGAGATCACCACGACGCACGACGCGGCGGACGCCAAACTCGCCGCCCTCAGCGACGCCCAGACGAAGCTCGCGGAGCACAAGCGCACCATCGAGACCAAGCTGCACGACGCCCAGGTCCTCCTGGACCGCCTCACGGCCGCCCAGCGGGCCAGTGTGGACGACGGCGGCGACGACACCGGGACGACATCCGGCACTCAGCACGCCGACCGCTCCACCGACCGCGTCCCGATCGCCCCCGGCGCCGTCCAGGCACCCTCCGCCCGCGCCGCCCAGGCCGTCGCCTTCGCCTACAGCGCCCTCGGCCTCCCGTACGTCTGGGGCGCCACCGGACCGTCCTCCTACGACTGCTCCGGCCTCACCCAGGCCGCCTGGAAGGCCGCGGGCGTCTCGCTCCCCCGCACCACGTACACCCAGATCAACGCCGGCCAACGCGTCTCCGAGTCCCAACTCCAACCCGGCGACCTGGTGTTCTTCTACTCCGGCATCAGCCACGTCGGCCTCTACATCGGCAACGGCCAAATGATCCACGCCCCCCACCCGGGCGCCCCGATCCGCATCGCCCCGATCAACGAAATGCCCTTCGCGGGCGCGAGCCGCCCGTCGTGAGTACGGCCCCTGCGAACGCTGCTCGGGGTCAGGTGCGGCAGGTGGGGCGGCGCGGCGTGGGCGCGTTCGTCCCGTACCACCGGCCGCTCGGGTGGTTCTGACGGCGGATCAGCCTGGGGTGCGCGGAAACCGTTCTTCCCATGGGCCGAGAACTGGGCCGACAGCACCAGCCAGACCGTCTTGGTACCAGGTCCGGCTCTCCGACCTGGTCATCGACGGCCTCGCGGACCCGGCCCCGGCCGCCTGAGCCGTAGGGCCGCGTCCGCGCCGAGGCCGTTGAACCCGACGGCCTCGGACCCGCCGGCCCTCAGACCAGGCGCCGTGCCGTCGCCCACCGCGTCAGCTCGTGCCGGTTGGAGAGCTGCAGCTTTCTGAGCACCGCCGAGACATGGGACTCGACCGTCTTCACCGAGATGAAGAGCTGCTTGGCGATCTCCTTGTACGCGTAGCCGCGCGCGATGAGCCGCAGCACTTCCCGTTCCCGCTGGGTGAGGCGGTCCAGGTCCTCGTCGACCGGCGGGGCGTCCGTCGAGGCGAAGGCGTCGAGGACGAAGCCGGCCAGCCGCGGGGAGAAGACGGCGTCGCCGTCGGAGACCCGGAAGATGGACGACACGAGATCCGGCCCGGTGATGGTCTTGGTGACGTAGCCACGCGCGCCGCCGCGGATGACGCCGATGACGTCGTCGGCGGCGTCGGAGACCGACAGCGCCAGGAAGCGGACCGGCCGCTCCGCGTCGCCCATGAGCGGTGCGCAGCGCCGCAGCACTTCGACACCGCCGCCGCCGGGGAGGTGCACGTCCAGGAGGACGACCTCGGGACGGGTCGCGGTGATGACCGTGACGGCCTGGTCCACGTCGGCGGCCTCGCCGACGACCTCGACACCCGTTCGTTCGGTCTCGCCGATCTCGGCCTGTACACCGGTCCTGAACATCCGGTGGTCGTCGACGAGCACGACCCTTACGCGTCGGTCCTCAGTCATGACGCCACCCTCTCCATTTCGAGTTCCACTTCCGTGCCCCCGCCCGGTGCGCTGCGCAGGCGCGCCTCGCCGCCGTTCCGCTGCATCCGGCCGATGATCGACTGCCGGACGCCCATGCGGTCGTCCGGCACCTGGTCGAGGTCGAATCCGGGCCCCCGGTCCCGTACGGACACGAAGACCTTGCGCTCCTCGACCTCGGCGTACACCTGAACCGCCTCGTCGCCACCGTACTTGGCCGCGTTCACCATTGCCTCGCGTGCGGCTGCCATCTGTGCGACCAGATTGTCGTCCAGCGGGCAGTCACCGACGCAGACCACCTCGACGGGCACCCCGTGGGCGTCCTCCACCTCGGCGGCGGCCTTGCGTACGGCGTCGGCGAAGTTCGTCGGCTCGTCCTCCTTGCCGGTGCCCTCCGGCCGGTACAGCCAGGCCCGCAGCTCGCGCTCCTGGGCGCGGGCGAGGCGGGCGACCTCGCGCGGGTCCTCGGCGTTGCGTTGGATGAGGGTGAGGGTGTGCAGTACGGAGTCGTGGACGTGCGCGGCGACTTCGGCACGCTCCTGGGCCCGGATACGCATCAGCCGCTCGGCGGACAGGTCCTGGGTCAGACGTACGAGGTAGGGCCCGGCGATCAGTGCCACCCCGACCAGCACGGCGAGCGCCGCCTGCAGGATGCCGCCGAGGTGGCTGCCGGAACTGCGCACCACGAGGAAGCCGGTGACCCCGGCCCCGACCAGCAGCACACCGGCGGCGCCACGGGCGATCGGCCAGAACCGTTTGCCCTGGCTCATCTCGACCCAGCGGCTGCGGCGGGCGTTGTCGGCCTGCCGCCAGACGAGGGCGACGCCGAGGCCGATGACGAGCAGCGGCCAGATCGCGGCGTTGGCCGCGCCCAGGTTCAGATTGCTGACGAGGACGCCGAGGCCGATGAACAGCGCGATGAGCGCGAGGATCTGGCCCTTGTCGGGCCGCCGTCCGGCCAGCCAGGACTTGGCGTCGCGCGGCTCCTTGGCCTCGCTCACCCCGCCGACGCCGAGCGGCACGAAGAACCAGAAGAGCGCGTAGAGCAGGATGCCGAGGCCGTTGAACGTCGCGAGCACCACGAACACCACACGCACCCACGACACCGGCAGCCCGAGGTGCCCGGCGAGCCCGCGCGCCACTCCGCCGATCATCCGGCCCTCGGAGCTGCGGTAGAGCTTGCGCGCCAGCGGGTCCGCCGGGTCGGGCGGTTTTAGGTAGGACGCGCCCGTCGCAGGAGCAGGGGTGGTGGCTGGCATACCCCGATCGTCACACGCCGGGGCCGCCCGGGGCATCAGGGTTCCTCCCGGAGGTCACCCTGACCCCCTGGGACCAGGGGCCCGGGTGGCCAGGTGCCCAGGGGCCCGGGTGCCCCAGGCCCCACCCGGACCGGGTGATGGGTCGGAAGCCCGGCCCCTGGGGGCCGGCTCAGGGATCGGCCAGGGTTGTACCTGGTGCCGGAGAGTGCCCGCGGCCGCCACCATGGAGGCATGACGCAGGACAGCAGGCCGGCCTTCGAGGCCGAGGCCGACGCCACCCCGGATCTTCCGGACTCACCGGAGCCCCCGGCCCGGCGCCGCATCGTTCGCAGCCGCCGCCGGGTGGTCGCGGGTGTGTGCGACGGCGCGGGCCGCTACTTCGAGCTCGATCCGGTGATCTTCCGGATCGTGCTCGCCGTGCTGTCGCTCACCGGCGGTATCGGCCTGATCGTCTACGGCATGGCCTGGCTGGTCATCCCGCAGGAGGGCGAGGACCAGAGCGAGGCGCACCGACTGCTGTCCGGCCGGGTCGAGGGGACGGCGCTGACCGCCGTGCTCGTCGCGCTGGTCGGCTGCGGCCTGTACGCGTCGATGCTCGGCAACGGCACCGACCAGGGGTTCTCGATCCTGCTGCTGGCGGCCGTGGTGGGCGCCGTCTACTGGTCGCAGCAGCGCCGCCGGGCCCAGCTCGACGGCGAGGCGAGCGCGGTGGCGGCCGGTCCGGCCGCCGACGCCCCGCCGGCCGCGCAGGCGCCGCCGAGCCCCGTGACCCCTTCGTGGTGGCGCGATCCGCTGACCAAGGACTTCTCGGCCGGCGTGAGCAGCTCCACGGGCTACCTGTGGGGGCCGGACGACGGCCCGTACCAGGAGCAGGACCGCAAGGCCTGGCGGGCCAGGAAGTCCGCCGCCCGGCGGGAGTCGTCCTGGCTGGGCGTGCTGGCGTTCTTCGTTGCGCTGATGGCGGGCGCGGTCGGTACGGCGGCGGCCTGGCACGGGCACCCGCTCGGGACGGCCCTGGAGATCGGGCTGGCGTCCGCGCTGGCCGTCTTCGGGCTGGCCTTCGTCCTGAGCGCCTGGACCGGCCGGGCAAGGGGCGGTACGGCCTTCTGGGCCGTGCTGACGATCGCGCTGCTGGTGGGCGCCGCCGCGGTTCCCAAGAGCATGACCACCGAGTGGGCGACGACGGACTGGCGCCCGGTGGCCGTCTCCGACCTCCAGCCGCACTACGAGCAGGGCACCGGACACGGCCTGCTCGATCTGACCGCGCTGCCGCTCGGCGGGAAGACCGTCACGACCAAGCTGGAGGTCGGCGCCGGCCGGGCCGAGGTCCGGCTGCCGAGGAACGCCACCGTGCGGCTCAACTACCAGATGGGCTTCGGCGAGGTGCAGCTGCCGGGCAAGGTCAACCACGGTGTGGACCTCAGTTCGGACACGCGCAGCCAGGTGGTCTTCGAACCGGACGCGGGCATCCCGTCGACCGGCACGATCGAACTCGACGTCGAGGTGGGCGCGGGACAGATGAGGGTGGTCCGGTGAAACGGCATGGATTCGAGCCCGCGTCCCTCGTGATGGGACTGGTACTGCTGGGCCTCGCGGCGGTGTTCCTGCTGGACGCCGCCGGCGGCTGGGATCCCTCCCGGCCGCTGACGGTGGCCCTAGCGGCGGGCGGTCTGGCCTGCGCCGCGGTGACGTCGGTGATCAGCCGCCTGGTCCGACGGCGGCAGCGGGGCGACACCGGACCGGCGGCGTGAGGCGATGAGCCCGTCGGCGGACAGCAGCGGGGTGCCGGCGAGGATCAGCGGCAGCCAGGCCATCAGGTACACCAGGTCGTTGCCGTAGTAATAGGGATCGGTGGCCCAGCTGACCGTCAGCCACAGGCTGAGCGAGATCGCTGCGCCGCCGAGCGCGGCGAGGCGGCCGAACAGGCCGATCAGTATGCCGATGCCGACGGCCAGCTCACCGAAGGCGATGGCGTACCCGAAGGCGTGCGGCGCCTTGAGCGCGAGATCGACCATCTGCGGGATCGCCGCGCTGTCACGCACCGCGTGCAGGGTGCCGACCAGCGATCCCGGCGCGGAATCGGTGAGGAACACGGAGCCGGTGAGCTTGTCGAGCGACGCGTAGACGAAGGTGACGCCGAGGAAGATCCGCAGCGGCATCAGCGCATAGCGCGACGCGGTCTCCCGCCAGATTCGGAGCATGCTGTCCCGCCTCTCCCGTCGTACGCGCCCCCCAGGAATGGAAACGATTCTTCACGTACGACTCTCTCACCGGGTGGTACGTAGACCGCAAGGATCCGACTCAGTTCCCGGCGAATCCGGCCGGATCCCCGCCCGGTCCCACCGCGGCCGGCCCCGCGGCTAGCCGAAGAGATCGGGCTCGCTGCGCGAGATCTGCTGGTAGAGCGGCTGATAGTTGATCCAGGCGACGAGATCGTTGCCCAGCTGGCCACGGGTGTGGACGGCGCTCTCGTGGTCGATCAGCACCGGCTTCCCGGCCGCCCGGGCGGTCAGCTGCACCTGGCAGGAGCGCTCCATCGTGATGAACCACCACGCCGCCGCGTCGACCGAGTCGCCGACCGTCAGCAGCCCGTGGTTGCGCAGGATGACGGCCTTGTGCGGCCCGAGCGCCTCCGCGATGCGGCGGCCCTCCTCCTCGTCGACCACGACGCCCGTGTAGTCGTCGAACAGCGCGTGGTCGTCATACTTCCTAAACAGCACAGTAGTTCGGAGGACTGATGCCCGCAAGCTCGACGTGGGAGATACACCCTGACCTAGCGGCAGCCCTAGCCGCAGGTCAGACGTTTGAGGAGTGGCTCGGCGACCGCTGCCCCGTCTGCTCGTACGGCAGGATCAGCAGGGACCTACAGCGGAACGGAAAGAAAGAACTCGGCGTCACCCGACAGCATGAGCTGCACTGCGACCCCGCAGCGGCGGAACACGGTTGGGCTGTCGTCTACCGCTACACGGACAACGACATCACCGCTGCGGACCCGGACACCACCCGACCGGCGTTCGTGCAAATGATCCGCGACCTTCGGGCACGACAGACCGAAGATGGCTTCCCGATTAAAGGCATCATCGCTGTCGAGGAAGAGCGCGTCGTCCGACTTCCTGAGGACTACCTACGCCTCTATCGCTCTCTCACCGTAGACGAAGAGGGCTGTCTCTACTACACCGACAAACGCCAACTCGTCGATGTGTATGCCGAAGTAGAGCAAACACGTGGGCTCATGTCTTCCTCTATAGGCGAGACCGAGGTCCGCAAGATCAGGAGGCGCAGCAAGCGCTCAACGCGGGATCGGGCAAGCGAGGGCAAGTACACGGGAGGCGTGCGCCGCTTCGGATGGCTCGACAAAGACGCGAAGCTCGGGCGGGATCTGAACGAAATACTAGATCCGTATGAGTCGGCGCATCTTCGCAAGGCAATCGACATGAAGCTGAGCGGAAAGGGATGGAACACCATTGCCGTCTGGCTCATCAATGAAAAGATCTCCACTGTACGCGGCGGCAAGTGGGCATCTGCGACAGTCGCGGCCATGCTTACGAACCCAGCAATATGTGGATACCGAATCCTCAATGGTGAACTGGTGCTTGATCCGAAGACTGGTGAGCCCGTGGTCGGCGTGTGGGAGACCATCGCGACACCCGAAGAGTGGCGACAGATATGCAGAATGAAGTGGCCCAATGCGAAAACGGATAAGAGGCCACCGAAAGCCAAGAAGGTAGCGAGGAAGCATCTGAGCTCGGGAATTCTACGATGTGGGTCACCGATAAAAGAAGAGGAAAACGCAGAGGCCACCACAGAGAGCAGGACAGAGGCAGGAACCGCACTAGAGAGCAGAACGAAAGTGGATCGATGCCTGCACGGCATGGTGGGCCGCCCTCCCTACGGTAACCATAAATGGGGAAACTACGTTTGCAATGCCGCCGAATGCCGGAAAGTAAGCCGGAGGATGGACAAGATAGACAAGATAGTTTCCACCATAGTCATCAAGACGCTCGAAGAGCAGTTTTCAAATATCCAGCCAGAACACAAAGATTGGCATGGCAAAGCTACGCTCGATAGACTCATCGCTCGCAGGCAAGTGCTCAAGGCCAGCTACAAGTCAGGGCGGATAGATCTCGACGACTACTTGGACTTCAAGGACGACCTCGACTCCCAAATAAAGGAGTCAGAGGCCGACAGGGACAAGTTCATACAAGAGCAAGCTGCAAAGAATTTTCTCGCCGGATTCACAGAGGCGCACTGGGAGCGGTTCGACCTGGCACAGAAGGGCCTGGCAATAGGGACCGTCCTTCAGGCGGTAATCGTTCACCCGATTCCCAAAGGACGGTCCCGTAAAGCCGCCTTCGACCCGACACTCATTGAGGTCGTGTTCAAGAAGGCTCATTAGCCAAGGAGTTTACGGATAGTCTCTAGCTGCCCCTCTCCTAGGCGAGGGGCAGCTTTTACTTGAAGCAGTATCCAATCTTCGAGTTCCCTATCGGCATCCTCTAGGGTAGGACCGCGAGACTTAGAGGGAGTCAGGGTTAGATCAGTAAAGTCAACGTCCTATCAATCCGAGGCTACCGAGTACTTCACCGCAAGAGCTACAGATCCGCGTCCCAGTTCTATCTACGGTGTACTCTTCTGCTTCCGAAACGGGATACCAGCCGTGGGCACCCGGAGCAGGGAATTCTTTCGACTGGGTCACTCCGAATCAAATCCGCTGGCGATCGTCCAAAAGTCCATTGCCATTTCCTCGGACAGCTCCATCGAGAATCCGGCAGCTACGGCGGCTTCGCGTACTTCTGCCGCATAGCTGATCACTCGGATTGCTTCCCCGACCGCGAGCTTGTACGACTCGGCGCGAGCTGCGTCACTGATCCGCTCGCTGATCCCATTGAGGTAGGCCGCGAAGTCGTCGGGGTTCGGCATAGAGTCAGTCGTCAAGTTCTACCCTCTTCAGCTTGTGGGTGATGCTGCTACTGATTCAGAATCAAATTCGATTGCGACGGGTTTGACGTTCCATCTTCTTGAGCGTCTTCCGGATGCGCCTGGACTCGCCGGCGGTGAGGTTGATGAGGATTACTGTCTGAGATCCGTCTTCCTCCTCTATGCAGTAGTCGAAGCAGATCACGCGGAACAAGGAGTAGAGTTCAAAATATTCACGCAGGCCATTGATTGAGAGGCGGATAGTGATCTTCGGGTCCATGGACTAGCTACCTGCCTTGTTGTTGATGACGTACCCGGCGAATCCGCTCGCAGGGCCTTAGTAGGAGCTGTTCGTCCCGCCGATTGCAGTACTCGCAGATACGCCACGGATCCTGTTACGCACCTGCGAGCGCTCTTTCCCGTCGATATCGACCTTCGTATTCAGCCGCTCGGTGAGGCGGTCGATGGCTCGCTGTAGGCGTTTCTGGTCGGCGCTACCGTGCTCGGGAATCACGTTGTGTAGGTACGCCCGCTCAATGGCGGACTGATGGCTGGCGGTGAGTTCGTGGAAGCATTCGTCGATGTCCCAGATGCTGAGGGCCACGCTGTTCCGGTCATTGGCGACCTTGATCAGGTCGTCCTTGCGGTTGGGCATGACCTCGCGTCCCTCCTCGGTGTAGTAGGCGTGTTTGAGGATGTTGCGTATTTCGCGGGGGGTGTAGATCCACTGAGCTGTGTTGTAGGTGTGGTGGAGACGTTCCGCCTTGCAGTGCTCCAAGCCGATGTTCCGGAAGACGCTGTACAGGGATTCGGGCGCATACTCCGCGAACCTTCCGCGGCTCTCCCAGTACGTCACCAGAATGAATTGCTCGATGTCGTCCGCTTCGCAGTAGCTGTTTTCGCGCGCGAGCTTGACGGCTGCCTTACGTGCAGTCTCGATGATGTTTGGATCGATGTAACTCAACTGTAGTATTCGCCCTCCGCGATGAATGATCCGTTGCTGCGTACGGGAATAAGGTGGGGTGTGACGTTCTTGCCGTCGACGTAGAACAGACCGATCGACATTTGCCAGTTCGCGAACCGTGCAGCGCCTAGGTACTCGGCCTTTCGGATGTCCATGAGGTGACCGAGCTCGACCCCAGTCAGCGTCTTGGAGGCGCCGGAACCAGTGCTCTCGTTGACGATGCCTGCGCGGTGGGTGTGGCCCATGACAACGTTGCGATCAAGGCGCCGGGCAGCGTTGATTGCCGTTCCGCCCGCATGCCGGGAGAGGCTGATCCCTTGTGTGTGTCCGTGTATGGCAGCCCAGCCGGGCGCGAAGTCGTACCGAAGCGGCTCGAAGGCGATGCCGTAGTCGTCCAGGTCGAGAAGCTTGTCCTCTCGGTATGCCTCATCGTCGTAGAGAGCTGGCGCTCTCTCCACTAGGTACTTCCTGGGCCTCTCACCGTGGTTCGAACCCAGCAGCGTGTACGGTCCGCTGTAGCCCTGTCGCAGGGGATCAAGGTGCTTCCTGCGGGTGTAGTCGGCCTCCTGGCGGACGGTCATGCCGTACTCCGCGCGACGGCCGGCGGACCATCGAGAGGGCGACGTGTAGTCCGTGATGTCACCGATATTGATGACTTCGTCGGGCTGGTAGTCGTGGATGAAGTTGATGACAGACCGGTTTGCCCGTTGGTGTTCCAGCGGCATCTGTAGGTCGGAGATCAGGACAATGCGTCTCACAGCATCATTCCCACACTTCGAAGCCGCCTTGGTCGGGGTCCAATCATTCAGGTCCATTTCACTCTCGTAGATGATCTGCTCGCTGTCGTCGGTGAATCGAACACGCCAGGCGCGATCCGTGTCATCGGTGAAGGAGCGTCGGGTAAGGCATCCCGATTTTCCGATGCAGTGCATGTGCTCGGTACTGGTGGCGTCCTTGACGGTGATCCAGTCACCCAGAGCGAAATTCCCCATTCAGAACCTCGCTTTCGTCTTGAGTGCTTCAGCACCATGGTCTATGTAGTACTTGTTGACGTCCGATCCTTGTGGCATCTGAGCGAGGGAGGCGTGTTCGTTTTTCCCCATGATGGTGTCTGCCAATTTCAGTCCGGCGTCATCTCCATCAGCCAGATTGACGACCTCTTCGTAGCCTCGGATGTGTCGGTGAAAGAGGGGTTTCCAGTTTTGGGCTCCGCTTACGCCGATAGTGGGTATGCCACATTGCCAGGCAGTCATGGTGTCGATTTCACCTTCGCAGACGGCGATACGACGCACGTTGAGGGTGAGTGTTTTGATGTTGTAGATCTTGGCTTCATCACCCGGTTCACGTGTGTACTTGCCGTGTCCGAGTTCCTTGCAATCGTGGCCGGCAAGGCACCGATATCGGATCGCCACGACCCCTTGCATGTTGATGTAGGGGATCGCGAGCATTCCCGCATATCGCTCATGGCCCGAGATTGGGCTTCCGACGTATCCCAGCCGAAAGTATCGAGCACTGTCCCAGGTCAGGCCCCGGCTCTCCAAATGCAGTGCGGCGGGAGTTCCTGCTGCGAGTTGCTGGTGATACGTCGTGGCTGCCTGATCCAAAAAGGCGATTCGCTGCTTCGATGGCGGCTGGAAAGTCAATCTTCTCCTCTTCCATGATGACGCCCCAGCTATCGAAACTGAAGTCACATCCGTGACAGTAGATAACGCCCTCGTCAATGTTGATTGAGGCGCTGGCGTTGCTGTCCTCGTGCGACGGGCATTTGCAGGACTGCCACGATCCACTGCCTCTTCGCGGGGTCTGCCAGTCGGGGAAGTAGTGCCGGATGACATCGATGATGGGCGGCTTGACTTGCGGGATCACGCTTTCGGTCCGTAGTAGGCTGTCAGTAGCCTCTCGGCGAATGACCCAGGGAATACCCAAGCTGCGTTGCTGGTCGAGGCTTCATGCCTCTTGTAGACGACACAGGTTTCGTCGCCGGTTTCGTTGTTGTTGGCTTGCTCTATCGCATCGTCTAGATGCTTCCAAAGTTGTACGCGATCCACAGCTTTGCATTGACAGGTGAGTGGGATAGCTCCGATGTCGCCGCGGTCTCTGCTTCCGTAGATAGCTCCGTTGCGCTTGGCGTCTGGGTGTCCAAGTCGCTTCCAGGTAGTGACGACTGCGTTCTCCCAGTTCCGCCCTCTCGCCTTCACGGCAGCACCGTTGGGTTTCGCCAGTTTGCGGGGTTTCGGGTTAGCCATTGATCCGCATCCTCTCTGGTATCCAGCCGAGTTCGGCGAATGTGAAACCGCTAGCGTCGGCCCTTCCCCCTCGGTTCTTCACGTTGGATACGCGAAGGCTGTAGCCCTCGTACTCTGTACCGCCGCGATGCATCGTCAGGATCACTTCTGGTACTCGTCCGACTTGCCCCTTGATTCCCGACAGCGGGATAGGGCTCATACCGTCGTTGTAGATGCCGGTGACATGGTGCAGAAGGATCACAGCGGTACCGGTCTGACGTGCTAGATCGTGGAAGAAAGCGCAGAGCTCATCGAGGCCGGCGTGACCTTCCCCCATCTCAGGGGCGTCCACATTGGTCACGTTGTCGATGATCGTGATGGCCGGATATCCGTAGACCATGGCGTAGGCCCTGAGCGATTCTTCAATCTCGTCGATGCTCGGTGATGCGTCGAAGTTCCATCGGATGTTGCCGTAGGTCTCCAGTGCAGAGTCAATCGTCGTTGTCTGCTTGTTGTGAATGGCAGCTTCGACGTCGTTGGTTGTCCAGCCGGTGACATGCGCTGCCGCGCGAACATACTGAGTGAATGCGTCGCTGTCGGCGCTGAAGTACATCGTTGGCACGCCGCTCTTCAGCGCCAGGTTCAGCGCGAATGCACTCTTTCCGGTTCCTGGTCCAGCGGCGATCAGATGAAGTTGGCCCTGGCGGAACGTCACGCCAATGGCGTCGAGTGCCTTGAAGACCGTGGGAATTGGTTCACCCGAGTTGCCTCGCGTATGCAGCGCCTGGGTGAGTGTGAGTATGAGTCGTGGCCCTCCCGGGGCTGGCTGCCGCGTACCGCATGCGGCTTGGCAGCCAGCCCCCACTAGATGTGTACACGCTTAAGTAATTCGCCAAAAAAATAGGTCGGGAACTACCAGGGTGCGGCGCCAGCCGACTCCTGGGGGCCGCCCCACAGGTTGGCGTCCGGCTGCGGCGGGGTCGGGGGCTGCCTGGGCCCCTGGGCCTGCGTGACAGGCGATGTGACCTGAACGGCCTTGGACGGCTTGGTGTACTCAGCGACGTACACCTTGGGCGGGGCCATCCCGTGGCTAGCCTGGCCGAGCCTGGCGAACGTCAACTTGAGGAAACTCCCCGGCTGCGGAGTGGCGGACATTTCACCAGCCCGCTTCATGGCATCCCCGATCGCTGTCCGCATTCGCCATCCGCTGATGTAGAGGGATCGGCCGCCGTCATCACCCTCACCCTTGTCTTGATCCGTTGCCATGATCACCCTCACCTGCATCACGGGGTTGCCCTTGGAATCGAGCTTCGGGGTGTCCTTGTTGAATTCGAGGACAGGGAACGGCTCTGAGACCTCCTCAATGTAGCCGGACACAGAATCACCGGGGTTGGTAAACTTCACGTACGTGGATGGCGCCGAGGGGGCGAAGAATGTCAACTAGAGTCCTTTGCTCGCATTGCTTAGTTACTGGTTGTGTGAACGACGGTTGCACCGAGCTCACTCAGGTTGAAGGCGACTTGCGCCTGGCTGAACAGATCCGCATAGCGCGAAGCCGCGTGGACGAAGGCCGAAACATTGGGCCCGACCGTCAGCGGAGTGTCACCCGCGAATGTGATCTCCAGGTTCGGCGCCGGGCGGAAGGTCACGGAGAAGCCCGCGTAGTCATGGGTGGTGGTCACTGTCTAGTTTCCCTTCGCCTTGCAAAACTTCTGCACTCCACAGACGGTGCAATGATCACCAGGGTTCGCAAGGTAGACGCCGTTCCGCTCGGCCGCGTCCATCGCTGCGTACTGCTGCTCTAGCCAGTGTTGATCGATGGTGGTGAGGTCGATCGGGTCCGTGGGGCCTCCGGCCCGAGGTGATCGCCCCTTCCGAGCGCAGGTGAAGAAGTCACCCCAGATGACATCGATCCGGTAGGTCTCCCAGATCGCCCGCCGGTACAAAGCGAGTTGGAGGGCCGACGACTGCTTCTTGGTACCGGTCTTCACGTCACGGACAGAGAGCCCGTAGGCGGTGGATACGATTTGGTCGATGAAGCCGCGGACGGGCACAGTGCCGACCATGATGTCGAACTGCAACTCGATGGCGAGTCGGCCATCCGGTGTCGTCCAGATGGTGTCGGTGCTGGTCTCCGTGTAGGAGACGTAGTCGGCGACCTGGTGCTCACCGAGGTCGTATCTGTCGGCGAGATCCTTGGTGCCACTCTTGAAGCCGCCTGTGCGCCACTTGCTTACGTCGGGTTGGACGGCGAGGCCGGCCGCCATGTCGGCGTCCCACTTCTCCCGATAGCGGGCGATGGTCTGGCTAGTGGAAAGCGTTCGGCCGGAAAGCTCGTAGCACTCGACAGCGTAGTGAACCGCGCTGCCTTGCACGAACCATCCGGCCGGATCAGACGGTTTCCTGTCTACCCTCTCCAGTTTGTACGCTTCGCCGCATTGAGAGTAACTGTTGTATTGGCTGTGGCTACGACGCTTTGGCGCGGTAGTAGATATCGGCAAACCTATTCCCTCCACCCTCTGGCGTGTACTCGTATCCCCGCACAGGTGTCGTGCCCAGAAAACTGACATCCTCAGGGATCGCCGCGAAGTGCTTTACGTGCTGTCTGCCGTCTGTTTCTGCGCAGTGGTAGTGGATGAAGTACTCCCCCTGGTCGTTCGTACTAAAGAGCATGACCATGCCGGAGATTGCCGTCATCCCCCCGAGGATGCGCTTCACTATAGGCTTCGCGTTGAGAATGGCCCCATAGTTAGCTGCAACCGTTGCGATCATATGCACTTTATCCCTATGGCTTTCGGTCGAGGGCCTTCAGATACAAAAAAGAGGTGAGCGCCGTCGATAAGCGCCCACCTCTACGCTACTCCGTTCGATCTACTCATTTGCTCCCATACGGTACAGGTCGACCGTCTCCGGAGCAAGATCGTTACCGCTGGGCAGGAATGCCACGGAATCACCGTGCTCGGGTGTACGAGGGACGTACACCCAGCCTGCTTCTTGGCTGTAGTTGAGGGTCTGGCTCTCCAGGCTGTCAAGCCATTTATCATGCTCGGATACCTCGGCCGCCGACAACGTATGATTTTCCAGCTTCGACCTCAAGTGAAGGCGAAGGCTACGGGCAGGGCGCGGGTTCCTCCAATGTTCAGGCAGCACCTGCCAGGGCAAGATGGCCTTATAGTCGATCTTCTTCTCCTTGAAGGGCGCCAGCTTCATACTCACGGCAGCTTCACTCACTCCGTAGGCGTCCGCGATTTCCTTTTGATTCCTGTACTCACCTTTTGCTAGCAGGGTAAACAGCTCGCTTCCCGTGGGAAGGGTATCGGGGCGGGCCATTGGGGGGTCTCTCTTTCTGTGGGTTCGACTGGACTCGTGATATTTCCCCTGCCCTCACCAGAGAAAATCATCCCCCCGTTTCGCTGCCTGCGTCGCCATGTTTCTGGCTACCGGCTTACAGATCCCAGAGAGGCGCAGCCCGCACATGGTGAGGCCCCCCACCCCATGTGACATGATCCTTGTGCCCGGTAGGGGACTAGCCCCATTCGGCGACTTCACTTCGCCGAACCACGACCGCAGAACGGGACGAAGTACGAGAAGCTGCGGGAAGCCGGGTACTCTCCGTTCTTCACCGTCTGCAATTTGTTGAATCGGTGATCTTGCAATCACGACAGCTCTGCGATTGGTCGAGATGTCGACCCGACTTCGCTGATTGCACGATTGTTCAGCATGGAAGTTTCTGAGCTGACCACGCTCCACTGAATCCTAGTGTGATGGATGCGGCCCTGGTCGGGATGCAGTGCCGGCCTACTTGAAGAGAACGCGCGATCGTCCATGCGTGTGCCCCGCCTCTTCTCTCGGTATTTGAGCTTCTCTCGGTCTTTGCTGCTCATGCGCCGATCCTCGGTGTACATGGCTGAGAATATGGCGGAGCCGCCCTGGGAGCGAGTCCACGGAGTCTCTGCCAGATTCTCAGAGTCGTTCACTAAGTTGTGGTCGATCGATGTCGTGTTGGTAGATCGTTGGGCGAACGGCGGGCGACCTCCAGGGCTCAAACCTGAATACCCGTCTCTCGGGGACCCCCACCTCATGCCCATCCAGCCAGCCCACGGTTCTTCGCCTGGGTGCCGCGCCAGTCCTCCCCGCTTCCTCTCCCCCATGCAGTGGTAGTGCCTGCACTGGCGACCGGCGAACCGGCGGAGAGAGGCCGTGTTCAACGGCGAAAAATCTGGGTCGGGCACCTTGCGGAGGCCGCTGTGGGACTGGTGGATACGTCGATGCTTCTCGACGTTTGATCAGGTAGTGCCTCCCGCGCTCTCGGGGTGGCCTGAGACATGCTGTGCCGTTGTCAACCCTGGATCACTCCCGGGGTCACAGCCGTACCGATCATCCGGGCTCGTGACCCAGTTGCCAGTACGTGCACACCATGCCCCGGAGTCGGCGGCTGGTGTGTGGTGACATGCAGAACATTACTTAAGTGTGTACGCACGGTCAAGCCCGCCGAGATGTGACGGCGATCACAGCCGCATCACCGTCTCGCTTTCGAGGCGTGACACCGCTATAGGTATGAGAGAACAACACACGCACACGTTCCTCCCTATAAGGAATACAAGAGATAGAAGATTCCTAGGTACATCTACAGCCTTCAAAGGTTAGTAACTCAGATTCTTCCGAACCTTATGTATCTGTTCTGAAATCTGGTCACCACAACAGATTTTCAGCATCACTCCTTCTGAGCGCTACAAAACTGCTCAGGAGTATCAAGCTCCCCGCAGGGTTGAGGCTCCTTTGATAGAGCGCCCCTGCGGGGCTGTTCTTCCCCCGGAAGCAATTTCATCACGTCACCCCAGTGATGACAGTGCAGTCTGATTTCTTCCGGGGGATGACACCCCGAGACTTTTAGTAGGTATGCATGCCTAGAGCAAAACAAACGTGCTTCCGCTCCGGATGTCCCAGGATTGCCATCAAGGCCGGCGCATGCACAGAACATGCGATACGGCGTGTGGATCCTCGTCAGCCCTGGTCGAATACATCGAAGAGAAACCAGGCCCGGCATGCTGGCTGGTCACGACTGAGGCTCCAGATACTCCGCCGGGATAGCTACCACTGCTACCTGTGCGGGAGCCCTAAAGCAAATGAAGTCGACCACATTATCCCCGTCGCCCTCGGTGGTACGGACGACCCGCTAAACCTTGCAGCATGTTGCAAGACCTGCCATAAGGCCAAGAGCGTCCGCGAGTCGCAGTTCGGTAGATCTGCCCTCTGATTTATCTAATTCAAAGGAGTCCCGCATGTCCTGTAGCCGATCCTGTGACGCCTGCCAGTGTCAGCCCGAAGGCCAGGCGCTCGGTGTCTCACCTCTGCGGACACGTGCGGCTGAGCGTCGGTCGTGGCAGCAGGAGGCACGGGAAGAGCTGGAGGACCTGGGGGACCTGTACGGCCTCCCTCACCGCATGATGCGGGGGGTGCGCTAGTTGGCTGGCCGAGGTGCACCACCCAAAGCAAACGCGGTACGGCGGAACCGCCACGAGACGGCAGAGCTGACCGGGACAGGGTCCAGCATCGTGCCTGAGCTCGACCACCCGGAGCGCTTCCTTCCCGAAGTTCAGGAGTGGTGGGAGACATGGCGCCATTCGCCACAGTCCGAGCAATTCCTACCGACTGACGTTCAGCGTCTCAAGACTCTTACTCTCCTCGTACAGCGTATTTACGAGATGGAAGGTGCCGACCTCCGCGCATATGCGGAGCTGCGCCAGCAGGAATCCTTGCTCGGCGGAACCGTGCTCGATCGCCAGCGCCTGCGTATGCGCATGAAGTCGGGCAGTGATTCGGCGGGGGATGACGTGCTGGACGAGCTAATTGGATAAGTAGATACGGGGTGAGGCTGTGCCGCAGACGGGAAATCTCCCGGCGCATGCGCCTGATCTCACCCTCGGGCATCACATCCTGGCTTGGGCGGAGCGCTTTATTGTCCAGCCGGATGGCGAGCGTGCCGGTTCGCCTTGGCGTTTCACCGAAGAGCAAAAGCACTTCATCAAATGGCTGTACGCGCTCAAGCCTGACGGTTCGTGGGTGTACAACGAGGCCACGCTAAGGCGCGCCAAGGGCTTCGGGAAGACGCCGCTACTCGCAGCATTGGCGATCATTGAGTTCATCGGCCCGTGTCGATTTACCGGCGTCGTCAAGTTGGCTAAGGACGGGACGAAGATCCCGGTTGGCAAGCATGTACATCTTCCTCTAGTCCAGCTTGCGGCCACTTCGCTGGATCAGACAGCCCAGACGATGGACATGATCCGCGGCATGCTTTCGGAGTCGCCGGCGGAGCGTGAATACGACCTCGATATCTCGAAGACGATGATCCAGTTCAAGGGGAATCGGCCGGGCAAGATTACGCCTGTCACGTCTTCCACCCGAGGGAACGAAGGGGCGCGGCCGACGTTCGTCGTCTGTGATGAGACGCATCACTGGGTGCACTCCAACTCGGGGCCCATCTTCCACCAGACGCTACAGCGCAACACGAACAAGACTCTGTCGCAGGGTTCCCGGAGTGTGCAGACGACCAACGCTTACGACCCCAACGAAGACTCTGTTGCGCAGAGGACACACGAAGCGGTCCTGAACGGCCATCCCCTGATCCTCTACGACTGTCGCGAGGCCGAGCCGAACATCGACCTCAAGGACCCCGATCGCGTGCGGGCCGGGTTGGTCGAGGCGTACGGAGACTCCTGGTGGGCGCCGGTTGACCAGCTCGTCAGCGTCATCGTCTACAGCGACAACCCCGCGCACGACTACCGGTTCTACCTCAACAACATTGCGGAGAGCGCGGCGGGTTGGATGAGCAAGGCTGAGTGGGATGCCTGCTTCTCAGACGCTGATCCCATCAAGCCGGGCGATCAGATCACGTGCGGGTTCGATGGGAGTCTCTTCGGCGATGCCACTGGGCTGGTGGGTTGCAGACTGCGTGACGGGCGGCTCTTCACCTTGGGTGTATGGGAGAAGCCAGACCACGCCGGCCCCGATTGGGAAGTTGATGTTCTGGCCGTAGAGGCCGTGATTCAACACGCCTTCGCCACCTATGACGTGGTGTGGATGTACGCGGATCCGCCGTACTGGCAGGAAGCGATCGGTCGGTGGTCGCTCGCGTACGGCGACGATCGAGTCTTCGAGTACTGGACTTCCAAGCCCTCCCGGATGGTGCATGCGCTGGAACGATTCCGTACCGCGGTGACCACCGGTGACCTCTCGCATGAGGACCCGGGAACGCTGACTCGCCACGTCCTCAACGCCGTGAGTCGCGAGATACCGCAGGGAGTCCTCATCCGGAAGGACAGTCCAAAATCCAAACGCAAGATCGACCTCGCCGTGTGCGCCGTGCTGGCTTTCGAGGCCCGCGCGGATGCGATAGCGGACGGCCGGCTGACTAAGAAGAGGAGGCGGGTGATTGGCTTCGGATGATTTCCACCTTGGATCCCCGCCGTCCACTCCGGTGGAATGGCTCATATACCTACAGGGTCGCCTGAGTACCCGGCTGGCCCAGATCCGGCGGTACGCGGACTACTACGAGGGCCGTCAGTCCACGATGCCGTTCAGCCAGAGTCTCTACAACACCGCTTTTGGCGATGCCTTCCGCGACTGGTCCGACAACTTCTGCGGCCTGATCGTGGACTCTGTGAACGAACGCCTCGCGGTTGAGGGCTTCCGGATGACATCGGATCCGGACGCAGACCAGGACGCGCAGCAGATTTGGCTGCGGAACGACATGACCGTGCAGTCGAGTGGTGCCCACCTGGATGCCATGCTGCACGGCGAGTCGTACGCGATTGTGTGGGCGGGCGTCGATGGCGAGCCGATCATCTCGTGTGAGTCCGCCGAGCATGTCATCGTGCAGTACCGGGCCGGATCTCGTACGGAGATTGAGGCCGCCGCGAAATTCTATTCGGATGACTGGGGCAGGCAGTACGCAACCCTGTGGACCGATGAATACGTGTACACCTCGTTCGCCCAGGGACTTGGTTGGTTCCCTCCCGTACAAGCAGATAATCCCCTCAAACGCGTTCCCGTCGTACCGATCTCCAATCGGGCCCGCCTGACAGGCCATCCGACCTCTGACCTTGCGTCAGTGATCCCGCTGCAAGACGCGATCAACAAGACCGGAACGGACGCGCTGGTTGCGTCCGAGATGGCGGCCTTCCCGGCACGCTTCGTGACCGGGCTGGAGATCGTCGAGGACGAGGCCGGAAACCCGATTGAACCGTTCCGGATCGCGATCGACAAGGTGCTCCAGGCGGAGGACCCGCAAGCGAAGTTCGGCCAGTTCCAGTCAGCGGACTTGCAGAACTACAGGACGCTGATCGACATGCTGACTCAGCATCTCGCGGCGATCTCCCGCATCCCCTCCTACATGATTGACCCCAGCGGTCAGCCCGCTACTGGAGAGGGTGCCGAGGCTGCGGAGTACGGACTCGTTGCCAAGGCCCGCGAGCGCATCTTGCACTTCGGTCGCGCTTGGGTCGAGGTCATGAGGCTCTGTTTCGCCGTCAAGGGTGACCCTCGTGCCGACGCCTACGGCGCCGAAGTCATCTGGCGCGAGGTCGAGAACCGCAGTGAAGCACAGCACATGGACGCATTGGTCAAGCTCTTCGCGCTCGGCGTGCCGGCTGCGGTTCTCTGGGAGAAAGCCGGGTTCACTCCACAGGAGATCGACCGCTTTCCCGCGCTGCTGGACCTTCAGGAAGCGCTCATACGCGAGTACCCCTCTGCCATCTCCTCCTCTGCTTCCCAGCCCGCGGGAGCTACGAATGATGTCGCCGAAATGGCGGCAACTGCCCCCCAGGGCAACGCGGGCAATGCTGCTCGCAAGCAGGCCGGGGACGACGCCAGTCGGCGATGACCCTTCGATACAACCTCTCCACTGGCCCCCGGAACGGGGGCTGTCTCGTCTCCGAAATGGATGGCCACACATGACTGACACCACCATCACGCCCGCATCCGCGCAGGCTTCTTCCGCCGCAGTGACAGATCCAGCCGGTACCCCGGTTGACGTAGCTCCTGCGCTCGACCCTTCCGCACTTCAGGCAGAGGTCGAGAAGTGGAAGGGCCTCTCTCGCAAGAACGAAGCGAGCTTCAAGGCCGCGTCCAAGGAACTCGACCAGTTTCGGCAGGTCTCGATGTCCGACCAGGAGCGGGCGCTTGAGCAGGCCCGCACCGAGACACGCACGGCTGTCCTGTCGGAGGTCGGTGAGCGCCTGGCGGCGGCCGAGCTACGCGCCCAGGCGGCCAGCGCGGGGGCGACGCTGCCTGACGCGGACTTCCTGAACCTGTCGCGCTTTGTGAGCGAGGACGGCAGCCCGGATCCGGCAGCGGTGAAGGCATTCGTGTCCACGCTGCCGACGGCCAAGAAGGCCCCGGTATACGCGCAGGGCCTTGGGCTCGGTCGACAGGGGTCCAGCACGGCCGGTCAGATTTCACGCTCCGATCTCGCCCGCATGACTACCGCGCAGATCAACACCGCCCGGGATAAGGGCCTGCTCGATGCCGTCATGCGCGGGGAGATCTAACCACTAAGGACTCTATATGGCAGGTTTTTCTAAGGATGCAGGAGCGCGCCTGACCGCAGGCGTAGAGGGCGTATTCACGCCGGAGATCTGGACGTCTCAGCTACTCCAGGATCTCGAACAGCACAGCATTCTCTCGTCCCCGCTCATCACCAACCGCACCTATGAGGGCGAGTTCCGTAAGGGCGGCGACACGATTCGAGTTCCGCACTTCATCGACACCGTGGAAGACAAGGGCGTCGTGAAGGCGTACGGCGAGATCGGCGAAGCCGACCATGCCGAACTCGACTACATCCGGATGACGGTCCAGAAGGGTTCCTCGTTCCATCTGGAGATCGATTCCCTGGATCAGCTCTTCACTCAGGCCGGTATCGACAAGATGACGTCGCTCGTGCGCCAGCGTGGACGCCGCGCGGCTCGGTCCCTGGACATGGTGGTTGCGGACACCATCACGCATGCGATGAACGGCAAGGACGCGAATTCCGCCCCCGCTGGCGCTCTGCCTGCCGCGATGGTGGATCTGCCGAGCAAGGTGGAGAAGCTGGAGCGGAAGCCGACGGATTCCGCCTACGACATGATCCTCGAAGCGATCATGCAGCTCGACTATATCGAAGCCCCAGAGGACCGCTACCTGGTGATTTCCCCGGGTGTCCGCAAGGAGTTCCTGAAGGATCCGATGTTCATCAACGCATCGTTCTACGGGGGCCAGCCGGTTATCCCAACTGGCCACATCGGCCAGATTCTTAACATCCCGATCTATGTCTCGAACCAGCTTGGCACGGTGAAGACGCCGAACAAGCCGATGGTCGAACCCGCTATTGACAACCTGCGCAATATTGACATGCTGCTCGGTGCAACCAATGCGGTGAGTGTCGTGATCCCGCATGCGGAGATGGCAACTTACAAGCCGGAGAAGAAGTTCACGGACGCGATCAAATCGCGCATTCACTACGACGCGAAGATCGTCCGGCCGGAGCAGCTCATCGCCATCGGCCCGAAAAACCCTTCGTAGCCCTCTCCCCGCTGAAGGTCGCTTCTGGTGAGCCGATGCTCTCCGGTAGTGGCTGGGGTGAGGGTGATGCTGTCGAACCGGTGAAGCCGGTACGGCGCCGGGCCAAGAAGGCGGTGAGCCGCCGTGAGCCTGGCAACCGTTGAGGATGTGGCCGTACGGCTGGGCCGACCGGTCACTGATGAGGAAAGACCGCGCATCAGCGCCTTCCTCGATGACGTCTCAGCCCTGGTGACCGATCACTGTGGCGCCGACTTCCAGTTCCATCGAGATGAGCCAGTGCTCTTGGACCTGGTCCCGGATGCGGAGGTGGCGCTCCCCCGGTTCATGCGTCCCGTTCTTGCTGTAACCAGTGTCGTTGCGGCGGATGGCACGCCTGTGATGGGGCGGTGGCTGTATCGCCGTGGGTCGCTGTGGTTTCCAGGCGGCTGGCAGCTGGTTGCCCAGGAGCACGGGCACTACATCACCGTGACGGCCACATACGGGTATCCGGCCGTGCCGCCTGCTGTGGTGGCCATCGTGTGTGCGGAGGTGGCCCGGTGGCTGGCTGTTCAGCCTGGCGTCATGAGTGAACGCGTCGGCGATCTTGAGATCTCCTACGGCCTCTCCGCTCCCTCTCAGGGACTGTCAGCAGGCGCTCAGCAGGCCCTGCGCAAGTACCGCAGAACCGTGACGTCTCGTGAGGTCAGGAGGTCTCATGCGCTTCGATGACCTCCTAGAAATCCACCGTGCACCGGTCGTCGAAGACGGCTATACGCGTCTACGTGACTGGGATAGCGCTCGGCGAATCTGGTCGGGGCCGGCCTCAGTACAGCCCTACCAAAGCACCGAAGATGATGACCCTTCCACCGAGACGGCAGCCGCGGTACGGACTGCATTCCTTCCGGTATCCGCCGAGCCGAAAGCCTCGGACCGTGTCCTCTATCGAGGCGACTGGTACGAGGTACGGGGCATCCCGGCCCGCTGGGATCGCGGGTCTCTCCGTCATGTGGTCGTCCGCATGTGGGAGGTGACGACGTGAGCAAGCCCAACGGCATTGAGATCGAATGGGATCAACGGGCCCTGGTTCGCCTCGAAGGATCAGCGCAAGCGGCGGCGGAGGTCGAGAAGGCCACGCTGCGCATTGCCAGGCGGTACCGGTCGATGCTGGCCCGGGTGAACCGACGCCGCCCGCATGGGAACCAGACCGCAGCTGCGGTCAATGTCAGGACTGCGGTGGTGTGGATCGACGGGAAGCCCATCGGTGGCGTGGTGCCTGATGCCGATGTTCCCGCGGGTGCTTCCCATGCGATGCATTTGGAGTACGGCACGGACAAGACACCTGCGTACCACTTCCTCCGGGAAGCAGTAGCAAGGGAGCGCCGCAGTGTCGAGTGACCCCATCGCAGTACTCCACGCCTACATCGCGACTCTGCCGGATCTGTCGGGCGTCATGGTGTCCGGTACGCGGATCGGTCGTGTCCGGGGGAAGCCCACGGTCGTGCTGGAAGGCACCGGCGGATACCGGGTGGTGCGCCGCCGGATGGACCGTGCGGACGTGACGATCAACGTCTACCACTCGACGCACACCCAGGCCGCCGGCCTGGCATCCACTCTGCGGGATTCCCTGCTCGATGACCTGCCCGGCACGGTCGTCGGCGGCGCCCAGGTCCTCGATGTTGCCGAGGTCTCCATGCCGTTCCCGCTGCCCGACGCCACGTCAGCCGAGTTCCGATACGTCCACGACATTGCGCTCTACCTCACCGAGGCATCCGCCTGACCCAGCCCCATCCCCGCAAGCGGTCACCCAACTGGTGGCCGCTTTTTCCATGCCCCGATCCTTGAGAGAGACTGCCTATGGCTGCTGTTGGCAATGATGCTAAGCAAATTCGATTCGCACCCCATGGTGCCCTCTACGTTCATTTCGGTGCGCTCGCTGTCGATGCTCTGCCACAGGGCGTTGATGACGACCTGAAGACTGCCGGGTTCATCGCGCTGGGCTACTGCTCGGAGGACGGAACCGAAATCACACCGAAGATCGAGACGGACGAGCTGGCCGTCTGGCAGAGTTCCGTTCCGGTCCTGCGCTATGTGAAGTCGGCCGCGTTTCAGGTCAAGTCGACTCTGATGCAGGGCAATGACGTGACCACCCGGCTGTTCTACGGCTCGGAGTGGGTCAAGGTCACGCCGAAGAAGCCGGGTGACCGGGAACAGTACCGGCTGGATATCTCCTCCAATCCGGATCTCGCGGAGGTCTCGCTGGTCGTGGACTGGTCGGACGATGCTGCGAAGTACCGGGCAGTTGTCGGCCGCGCCATGGTGAGTGACCGCGGCTCGATCTCCCTGACCCGCACCAAGAACCAGACCTTCGAACTGACCCTTGACGCACTGGATAGCGACGGCACTCTGGGCTATCTCCTGACCGACGACCCGTCGATTGCTCCGATCACGGCGCTTCCCCTCTTCGCCGACAGCGTGGATGCCGGCACCACGATGCGGAAGTCTCCCGCAGTGTCCGCGCCGCCCGATGCCTGATCTATCTATTTAACTCTGAGCCTTCCGGGGCTGGCTCAAACCGCCCCGGCACTCACCCTTTCCCCCTGTCCTGTGGAGTACAAATATGGCTGTCCCGACCGCTAAGAAGACCCCGACCGCCGCTGCGAAGAAGGCCGAGGCAACCGGCCAGCCGACAGAGGTCGAGTACAAGAACATCACGTTCCTTGTGGAGTCCGCGAAGCGCCTGCCCCTTCCTGTTCTGGAGGCAATCGAGGACGACCGTGGTGAACTGGCGATTATCCGTGCCATCGTCGGCCCGACTCAGTGGGCAAAGTTCTCGACGACCGAGCCGACTATCGAGGATTTCGAGGAGTTCGCCAACCTCATCACCCAGGGTGCCGGGTTCGGTGATTCGGGAAACTGATTCGCACCCTCACCGTACTGAGGGACCACAGCGATGAGCTTGAGGCCGACCTGCTAGAGGTGTACGGGGTCGATCTGCTGGACCTGTGGACAGGTCAACTCTCCCTGAGACGCGTGCATGTACTCATCTCCTCGCTCCTATCCCGGCAAGGGTCTGGGGCACTGGTGACGGCGGTAGATGAGTCGGCGATCTGGTCGCACGAGGCTCATATCCTGGCGCGTATCTCCGATTCGCTGGAGGCCGCTAACTACATGTTCATCCGCGCCAATTCCAGCGGAGACAGTGATATCGATCCGCCCGAGCCCATGTGGCGCCCGGGTGTTGCCGAGAGCGAGCCGACCAAACCTGTCATGGCCTCCGGCGCAGAACTCGCCGCGTGGTTTGGCGAGATGAACTCAATCTAAGGGGGCCTTGATGGCTGAGGATCAGGGCATACCCGTAGCGCGGGCCAAGGTTCCGGTAGTTCCGACGCTCGATCTTTCCGCGACGCGAACGATGCAGGAAGAGACGGTTCGGGCTATCGGACGTACCGCCGATGAGGCGGGCAAGGCATTCGAACGAGGCTTTGTTCCCAAGGTCTCCGCCGCGCTGGAGGAGATGGCCGCCGAGGCCGCCGAGGCCGGTAAGGCGTCCGAGGCCGCTCTCAAAGCCGCTGCCACGCGGGCCGCTCAGGCCCAGGTCAAGGCGATTCAATGGGTCGTCGAGACGGAGGGCCAGGCCACCGCGACCATCGTCCGCCTAGCGTTCCAAGCCGCCGACGAAAAATACAACGCCCTGAAAGGTCTCTCTGCCCGGCATAAGCGCATCCTGTCGACAATGGGCCTGGACGAAGAATCCGCCGTCAAGACGATGGTCAAGGCCAGCCAGCTCGGAGAACTCCGCAAGCAGGAGGCTTTCAAGGCAACGGGCTTTGAGTACAAGGCTGTTCTGCGGCAGAACAACGCGGCGTTGCAGGCGAGTCTGCGTGAGGGTCTGCGTGACTACAAGGCAGCGAAGACCCAGGAAATGCAGGCCGAACGCCAAGTCACCATGGACTACAAGGCAGAACTGACGGAGCGTCTGGCTCAGCTGCGTACCCAGCTCACTGCCGCTACGGCAGCGCAAGAGGCTGCTGCTGTACGGCAGGCCGGCCTACTGACCACGATGGGTACCGGCTTCCGACGGGGCGCCCAGCAGCTCGACCATTTGGGTATTCAGTCGGCGGAGCTGGCAACGCTACTCGGCCGCAATGTCATTGCTCCCCTCGCTATCGCTGGCGGTCTGGCCACGACATTCGGCGTGAAGGCGACCGACAGTTTCGACAAGGCCGCGAACTCGCTCGGAGGACTCGGCGTGTCGATCACGGCAACGAAGGTCATGCTGAACGACCTTCAGGACTTTGCCATCAACTCCTCGTTCAGTCTTGCCGATATGAACGAGTTCGCTCCGCAGTACGTACGTATCCTCACGTCCCACGGGACGAAGCCGGACACTGCCGCCAAGCAGTCCGAACAGCTCATCAAGGCCATCGCGAACAACGCGGCCAAGGGCGGTATCACCGACCCTGAGAAGCTGTCTCGCGCCATGCAGCAGATCGCGTACATCCTGGATACCGACAAGCTGACCCTCCGAAATCTCAAGCCGTTCGAGAACGCTACGAACATGTCCATGCAGCAGATCGCGACCATGCTCGGCTACAAGGACCAAAGCGGTACCAGTGTGGTTCCCTCCAAGGGGCAGCACTATGACAAGAAGTATGTCGAGCAGACCGATAAGGCCCACTACTCCAAGGACACTAAGGGCAATTGGAAGGCGGACGAGAAGGGCGAGTTCATCAAGAACTCGCGCGGCGGCTATACCAAGGACGCCGGTCACTACGAGTGGGTCAAGAACAACGGCGGTAAGTACGTTCAGAACGGCTTCAAGGACGGGAAGCCGAACTACGTAGAAGACAAGGGCACGCCGGGGAAGCGAAAGACCGCCTCCGCTCTCCTCATGGCCGACATGACGGAATCGAAAGCCCCGAGCGGCCGGAAGTTCGTTGAAGAGATCATCAACTCGGGCAAGGGCATTGATGATTCAGCGAAGAGGGCGCAGACCGCTACGATCAGTGGTCGCCTTCAGGGCATGAAGGAAGGGATGCAGCGCGACCTCATGGGCCTGTTTGCCCAGCGCGACAAGAACGGAAAATTTGAGGTCGCCCGCGATCCGGATACCGGCATGCTCACGCACGTCAAGACCGACCTATACATGAATGTCCTCAAGGTTCTCGACGGGCTGAAGGTTCTGTGGGTAGAAGTTCTTCCCGGCATGAAGGTCGCGGCGAAATCGTTTGTTGACGGCCTGAATCGGGTCATCAGCATTGCGACGTCCGCCGTGGCATTCCTCAAGGATCACCCCGCGCTTCAGGGGTTCATGAAGACGCTCATCTCCTTCTCGCTCAAGGCGCTGCCGCTTCTGATTGCTTTCGGTGTGGCTGCGAAGATCTTGGGGAAGGTCGGTTCGATCGCCTCCGGGCTCGGCGGATCAGCCAAGATCCTCGGTAAGGCCGTCGTCGGTACAGCCAAGGGACTGGGCACTGCGGCTCTCGGCCTGTCCCGTAGTGCAAAGCATCTCGGTGCCGGGGTGCTCTCCTCCCGTGGTGGCGGATCCTTCACTGGGGGCTACCGAGCCTCCCGAAACCGCACACGGGCCGCACAGGCCGACGGGTGGGGGTGGAGCAACGATCTCCGCGAAAGCCGTGACAACACACGCAGGCGGATGGGTCAGAGCAGGACGGACACCCTGCGGGGAACCGCCCGTACTGCCATCCAGCGAGGCTCTGGCGGCCGGATCGACTTCGACGAACGCGACAGCCGGTCACGAGCACGAGATGACTACCGGCGTCGGGATCGCGCGCTGCGTCGTTACCGCGACCGGACTCCGCAGACCGCCGATAATGCGCGGGATCACCTGCGTACTGAGCGCGATCTCCGTGAGAACCGTGCTCGGTATGACCAGACTCGACAGAGCAGCCGGCAGCGGTCGCGAGAGCAGTACCGCTCCGGCCGGGATGCCGTGGATCGCTCACATGACCGCGGGGACATCTCCCGTTCCGAGCGCGATCAGCTCACCCGCCAACTGCGCGGTACGCATCAGCAAGAGGGCAGGGAGAGGCGACAGCGCAGCCGCAATACGGCCAGCGATCACCTGCCCGCAGTCCCCCGGACTCAGACCGAAGCCTTGAATCTGAACACCAGCGAGGCCGAGAGGGCCATCAAAGCGGTCGAGGACAAGCTCAAGCTGATGGACCTGGAGATCAAGCGCATCAATGAGGTGCGATTGGCCCATCTTCAAGGCGAGTTCGATGGCAGTACACCGTCTGTCTCGTTCTCGGCGGTCAAGGCACGCGAGGCGATTGAGCACATCAAGAACCTTGGTATCGCCGCGTTGAACAGTGCCGATCTCAGCCCGACCCGGAACAACTTGTCCGGCGCGGGCGCGGGATCGGTGGAGAGCTCCGCCATGAAGGCGGAGTCGGCGGTCAAGGCAATCAAGACGCAAGCCCTGGAACCGGTGAACGGATCCTCTCTCGCCCGCGTTCAGGGTGAATTGGGTGGGCCGACTGCGTCGCTGGCATCCTCAGCCGGTGAGGCCGAAGGCAAGATCAAGGGTGCCCGGTCTGCGATAACTAATCTTAATGTGAGTGCGTCCACAGCCAGTGTGCGGAGCCAGTTCGACGGGGCGGAAGGATCTCTCAAGGCTTCGGTACAGGAGACCAAAGCGGCTGTCACTCGCCTGACAACGGCCATCCGTGGACTGAAAGACATCAGCTTCTACACCGTCAATGGCAAATTTACGGGCGCCGATAGCCTGAAGTCCCGAGTCCTTGAAGTGAAGGATGCGGTCGGACTTCCGTCCGGCCGGTCCGGTCTGAACTACGCGCTTAATAAGATCAATAGTGTCAGCTACGGCACCGCTGAGAAGCGCCTCAAGTCACTGGAAGGAAAAGTCAACGACGTCACGAAGGCCGTCGGTCTCCTGGCGGCGGCCCTCAAGTCCGTGGACGATGCGACGGGTGGGGACAGCGATAAGAACGGCGCGGGTGGCGGTAACAAGAAGAGCGGCGGCAAGAAGAAGGCCGCTCGCTCCGCTGCCCCGCTGGTACGCGGCTTCGTGGACCATGGTGTGCATGCCTCCTTCGGTGGCGGATCGATTGGTCCGTCTGCGGGGGCCAGTGCCAGCGGTGGCTCTGCTGCTGCCATGTCTGCAAGTCCCCGTGCAGGCTTCGCCCGCATGTCTGCGCTGGCAGCACCCCGTCTCGGCGCTCCTCGAAGCGGCGGCTCCGGCGGCGGCGGTGGCGGTATCTCCAGCCTCTTCGGCGGCCTGGACGAACTGACCAAGATCCTGGATCTCTCCAGTCTCGTCCGCACGGCGACGACAGCAATTGGTGTCGATAGCGCGACGACGGGACTCGGAGATACCGGGAAGAACGTACGCGCTTGGGTCGGCGATAAGACGCAGTGGGCTGGAAGCAAGTTCTCCGGACTCCCTGACCAACTCACCAACTGGGTGACGCAGAAGTTGCCCCCTTGGCTGACGGAACAGCCTGAGGGCGCCCCGTGGTCGCAACTGGCCGGCCTTGCGATGGGGTTGGTCAACCCTGTCGTCTCCAGCTCCTTTATGGAGAACGTGTATCACGGAGAAGGAAACGTTCTCGGGCGGGCTGGCCGGATGACCACCGACATATTCAGCCTCGATACCATCGGGGAGGTATTCAGCAACCTCGTCGAGCTAGTCAAATCCTTGTGGTCCGGCGCCGAGGAGCTGGTGAAGCTCAACATACAATTCCTCACCAATCCCACGGGCGTTGTCGAGGATCTGAAGGACTGGGCAACCACCACTTTCGGCTCCTTCATCGGAATGTTCCGTGATTCCTGGAAACTGTTCACGTCGTTCCTGTCCAATCCCTCGCAGTACGGAAAGGAAATCATTGGCGATCTGCTTTCCGGGCTGAAGGACGCGCTACCGAACATGAAGGGGCTCTTCGACTTCTCGACGGGCTATGCCAACGGCGGCGTGGTTCCCGGGTACTCTCCCGGCCGCGACAGTGTGCGTACGATGCTGTCGCCCGGTGAGGCTGTGTTGCGACCCGAGGTCGTACGCATGATGGGAACAGGGCAGATCGACGGGCTGAATGCCGCTGCTCGTGGGGGGAACTTTAAGAGTCTCGCCGAGCAGATTGAGGCGATGTGGCGGACCCTGATTCAGCCGAGTTTCGTCAGCATGTCGCAGGAAGTTACGACGGATCTGTCTCCGACCACCGAGGCATTCAAGGTGGCATCGGTTGGTGCCTGGTCGACGATCGGCACGGCGGTACAGACTGCGTGGCAGTCGTCCGCGCAGCCGTCCATGACGGCCTGGTCGACTCAGGTACGCGGCGATCTCACGCAGTCGGAACGAGCTTTCCTTGCGTCGCATCAGCTGGTGTGGTCGCAGGCTGCACAGCAGGTTGACCGCTCTAAGCAGTCGTCACTTGCCTCGCTTGCCGCGCTTGGTCGTGGTGTCGGAGGTCTCGATGGACAGTTCCGCTCTGCGGGGTCTTCCATCACGGGAACCTGGCGGTCCGCGATGTCGTATGTGGACGCGTCCACTCGATCGACTGTCACGGGGCCGTACAACCGCGGTGCCGTGTCAATGACGGCATCAATGGCGCGACTCGCAGGTTCTGCAGCGCCTTTGCAGCCGCTTCGGTTCGCGACTGGTGGTGTCGTTCCAGGCTACGCGCCGGAACGGGATACGGTGCCGGCCATCCTCTCTCCGGGTGAGGGAATCCTCCGTCCGGAGGTGGTTCGAGCTTTGGGTGCCGATCAGATCCACACATGGAATCGGACCGCTCGCAGAGGCGGCAACGCCTTCGCTGCTGGTGGGATCGTGCAGCCAATCGGATGGAAGGGGCAGTCAGGAAGCGACTGGGTTACCGCGCACAAGGCCGATCCCTACACCGGGTACGCCGATGCGATCACGCGCGGATGGTCGGAGAACCTCAGCGGTTTCACTGCTGGGCTCCGTGATGCGTTCGGTGTGATGGGCGGGGTAGGCAGCGGCATGTTCGGCTCGTTCAGGTCGAACCTACTCGGCTGGGGCCGGTACCTCGACGAGCATGTCGGCGGTGCTTCGGCTGCGGTGAAGGCCGCACAGCAGGAGCTCGGATACACCGAGTCCGGGCCGAACTCAGTCAAGTACAACCAGTTCAACGGCGAGGAGTGGTGCGCGGACTTCGTGTCATGGGTGGTCGACAAGGCGGGTGCGAACTCCTCGTACTGGAACTCTCCGCAGGGCACGCCGGCCAACCGATGGCCGAGCGTATCCACCTGGAACGCGGAGGCCGCGGGCTCGCGTATCGACGCCTCGCAGGCACGTGCCGGCGATGTAGTCACCTTCCGCAATGGCGGTCATATCGGCATGGTCGAGTCAGCTCTCGGTGGCGTCTTTCACACTATCGAGGGCAACACCGGCCCGTCAGTGCGGCGATTGGTGAGGGCAATGTCTGACCCTGATCATGTATTCCGTCCTCGTGGCGGTGGTGGTCAAGGCGTGAGCTTTGCCGGGTGGCCGGGCGCCTACACACAGGGTGTGGACATCCCGGATGCTGGCGGCCTCGACGGCGGCACGCCGGATCGCAACAAGACTGTCGGCAGGCAGCTGCTGCGCGACCGGGGATGGGGCAGTCAGTTCGGTGCTCTGGATGCCGTGTGGTCACGCGAGTCAGGATGGAACCAGCTCGCCCGTAACCGCGACAGCGGCGCCTACGGCATCCCCCAGTCGCTTCCCGCTAGCAAGATGGCGGCGGCCGGGTCTGACTGGCTCACCAACCCGGTGACTCAGGAGCGGTGGGGCCTGGGCTACATCAAGGAGCGCTACGGCGATCCTGCGCAGGCGTGGGACTTCTGGCAGCGCAACCACTGGTACGCCAAGGGCACGAACAGTGCGTCGCCCGGTCTCGCCCTGGTGGGCGAGCAGGGCCCAGAACTCGTGGCCTTCCGGGGCGGCGAGCGAGTTCACACCGCGCAGGAGACATCCGAGCTCCTGGGTGGCCGTGCCGTGAACGTCACGGTGAACGCGGCGCCGGACGTGCCGACCGAGGAGACCATCCTCCGAGCCATGGACCGTGCGTACATGATGCACGGCCTTTAACGGCGGCACAGTAAGAGAGACAGGGCAGGGAGATCTAACGGACTTCCTGCCCTGTCTCATTATCAGAGGCAGGCCCTTTGGGTGAGTACAAGATTGTGGTCCGGGACCGTGAGCTCATCCCGATAGGACAGATCGACGATTACATTGAATTCACTGCGACTCTCAAGTTCTGCGATACCGGCCAGTGGACGCTAAAGATCCAGGCGGGATTGCCGCATGCCCGGCTTCTCCAGCCGGGGTGCGGGATCATCGTGTACCGTAATGGTGTCGAGAAGCCCATTCTCTCGGGCCCAGTGCAGGGCATTCAGAAATATTGGACCATCGACACGGACAGCGGGCCGGGTGCACTCTTCGTCTCCGGAGCCGATGACAATTACATCATGCAGTCGCACGTCTGCTATCCCGACCCCTCCAATCCTCTCGACAAGCAGTCGACGACTTCCGATACGACTACCGCACTCACCGCATCACATGCGCTGCAATCGGTGATCAGCCGGAATAGCGGCAGCGAGTCCCTGGACAGTCGCAAACCATTCGGGTACCTCACTCCGACCTCCGTCGGAACATGGAAGTACGACGAATACGGGCCGGTCACGCCGTACAGTCTCCGCTTCGACAACCTTCGCGATGCGGTAAAGACCATCGCGGAGGCAGGTGGGATCGGCTGGCGCAACGTCTATGACCCCGAGACAAGGACCATTCGACTCGAAACCTTTCAGGTCCGAGATCGCACCGGGATGATTCGGTTCTCCCCCGACCTTGGGAACTTGAAAGAGTTTGTGTATTCCATGACCGCACCCAAGGTGACGCGCGCTATCGTCGCCGCTCAAGGTGAGGGGAAAGAGCGCTTCATCACGTCGTATATCGACAAGGAAGCGGAAGATTACTGGGGCGTCATCGCAGAGCAATTCGTTGATGCCCGCGATGTTCCGTTGAAGAAGGACAAGACTGGCAAGCCGGTGCTGGTGGGGGAAGTCGAGGCCGGCACGACCGTGCAATCATGCCTGGTGACCATGGGACAGCGAGGCCAGGAGGTCCTTTCCCAGAACCAGTCACAGGGCAATATGCAGGTCTATCCCGTGGATACACCATCCCTCACATTCGGGGTGCACTGGTGGCTCGGTGACAAGGTCACGTGCGTAGTGGACGGCACCGTTCACCAGGACATCGTCCGGCAGGTCACGATCTCCGACTCCGCAGAAGGGTCGTCCATCACGCCGAATGTCGGCAACCAGGGCACCGATGCGCCGACGAATGTGTTCGGCGAGATCAAGGCCCTATGGAGGAAGGTCAACCAACTGAGTTCCAGGATGTGACGCATGCCGATTCCCGCGAAACCAGTGCATGTCCCAGACAGCGGCATTCCCCCCGGCGGCGACTACGTACCGATTCGATGGCCGCGTACCTTCATGACGTGGACGGGTGCCAATCTCGATATCATCCCTCTCACCGGAGATCTCTCCTGCACAGCGGGATCTGCCGGCATCGGGATCCCCTCAGGTCCTGCGGGTCTCGGCATGCCGACATTCGACCTGAAGGCCGATCAGCTTCCCAACATGGACGGTGGCCTCTTCAAATCAGTTCGGGCCACCACACGCGATATCACGATTCCTGTGGTGATTCGCGGAGTCGACCGGATCAGCGCAATCAAGCTTCATAACCGACTGCTCGGCGCACTCAACCCAAATATTGGGCCAGGCTGGATCACAGTATCCGAGGGCGATGGCATCGCCCGTCACATCGAGTGCTACTACCTCTCCGGGGGCGAAGGCTCCGAGACCCGGGATAACGCCGGGTTCACCTGGATCAAGTACGCCCTGGTCTTCCGGGCCATGGACCCATATTGGTACTCCAATGCGGAGCGGCAATACGACTGGACCCTGACCCAAGAATCCTCGACCCCTTTCCTGTCCAGCTCCGCCTATCCATCGTTCTTTCCGATGCGCATCAGTGCCGCATCATTCCAACCCGATGGAACAGTCGAGGTCGTCAACGATTCGTCAGTTGAATCATGGCCGGTCTGGTCGTGCGTGGGACCGGCTACCGGACTCATTCTGGAGAACCGGACCACAGGAAAATCCTTCAAGATGCGCGACGCGTTCACTGTGCCGAGCGAAGACACCATGACCGTGGACACCAATCCCGGAGTAAAGACCGCAACCCTGAAGAGTAGCGGTACCAATCTGTGGCCGGAGATGAAAGCGGATTCCGCTCTGTGGTCGCTGCATCCCGGCAAGAACGTTCTGAAAGTCACCGCGGTCGACGTCAGTATTAACACCCTGATTCGCCTGCACTTCGTACCCCGCTACCTCTCCTACATCGGCGGATAAGCAAGGAGTCTCTATGGCTGAAACATCCTGGCCGTTCGACCAGGGCGACGGGGTACGGGTGGATGCGGCACGGTGGCAGTCCCTCGTCTCTCCCTCCGCCCTCAGCGGTGTGACCGGGCGGTGGGGGGATCTGGCACTGTCGGTGTCGGTCTCCACGACTCAGGTCGGGTCAATCGACATCGCTCCGGGCCGGGCCATCGTCCGGGGGTTCGCCTACCGGTCTTCAGCGCTGATGACGCTCCCCCTCGCCCCGCAGACCGAGGCCCAGCCGCGCGTAGACCTGGTGGTCATCGAGCTCACCGTGACGGACGGCAAGGCAGTCATCCGTGTACTGAAGGGCCAGCCCGCAGCCAACCCGATACCTCCTGCCGTAACGCAGACCACCGGCGGCATCTGGCAGTACCCACTCGCACAGGTGACTGTCCGTCGAAGTACCACAGTGATCGACAGCATCCGAGATGTGCGCACCCTGCACGACAGCGGGAGGATCCCCGCCGTCGCAGAGACCAACGTCCCGTCAAACCCGACGCCGGGCGACCTCGTGTACTTCAAGAACCGTGCAACCGGTGCCGAGGAACTGCATATGTACGCGGCGGCCGGCGGGTGGTCCATCGTGTCTGCGGTCGGGAAAACGCGGACCTACGCTCCACAGCTCAACTGGTCGAACGGATCCTATCGCGCCAAGGGTCACTACCAATGGATAGGTTCCAACACACTCAATTTCACGGCGAATGTTACCAATACATCCGGCCGTACATGGAACGGAACACAGATGAATATCTCCCTTCCCGAGCGCGCCAGGGGAGGAATCATTCAGGTGATGGCGGCCAACCTCTGGAACAACACAACCGGCGGAGTCTACGAGGGAATGCCGAACTACATGATCGGCACGGGCTACATCAACGGCGGATGGACCTGCCAGCCGATCCTCCAGAACTACACGAACAACGCATATGAGGGCGGCGACTGGTGGGGACGATTCCCAAAGGGAGCCACGATGATCGTCAACGGAACCTACGAAGCCGACTACTACAACGAGGGGACCGCATGACTCGTTATCTCTTCGGAGGTACCACCGACACCGCCGCCGAGACGTCTACCGGCGCGCGACTCCCTTTCGTCACCGGAACAGCATGGGAATCCGGCACCGACAATGCTCTTCAGCTGACCGACCTGCTTGACATCAACGGGAATCCACTGTCGATACTAACCGCGGATGCCTCCGGAATGATTCCCGCCTTCTACGGCCCCGATGGGACAGAATACGTTTGGATTGACTTCGGGGCCGGCCGCTACAAGGTACTGCCTACCGACACCAACAGCCGCCTGAAAGAGCACCTTTCAGCGACCGATCCACACGGCAGCCGCGAGTGGGCTACTACCCGGTTCCTCCCGCAGACCAGCATCACCGTGGATGACCTCATCAGCGAAATGCCCTTCTACATCGCTCACCGGGGCAGCGGTATGGAATACCCCGAGCACACGCTCATGGCCTACGAATCCGCGATAGCTCACGGTGCGAAGGCCATCGAGGTCTCGGCGAACGTCACGTCGGACGGTGTGCTGGTATGCCTGCATGACGCGCTCCTGGACCGGACCACGAACAGCACTGGAAGTATCGAGTCGTGGACGTACGCGGCTGTCCACAACAAGGTGCGTACCAACGCCGGGCCACTCCTCGGTTCTGGTTGGGTGGAACAACCGCTGACTCCCCTGCGTGATGTCCTCGACCGTTTCATGGGTCGCTGCATCATCTTCCTGGAGCCAAAGTCGAATGCGGCCGTACCGGTCCTGAAGAAGCTACTCAGTGACTTCTATCCGTACGCCAACCAGTCCGTTGTGTGGAAGAGCCACATCTCCTCGAACACGTGGCCCTGGGCGAAGGCTCAGGGCTTCCAGACGTGGGCATACCTCGATGTCGCCACCACCAACGCGCAGATGGACGCCATCGCCGAGAACATCGACATGTGGGGTACCCCCTACGGGATGACCGACGCTCGCATAGCGGAGATCACCGCGCGTCGGCAACTCGCCATCGGCTGGGAGGTACACCGCCGGTCCGAACGTGACCGACTGGTAGGACTCGGCGTACGCGGCATGATGTGCCCGCAGATCCAGTACGTGCGCAACAGCAAGCAGCTTGGCCCGGCCGATGACTGGGCCACCGGCATCAAGGCGCCCGGGGACATGGGCTACGTAACGTACGACCCCGCCAGGGCACTGAAGTACGACGGGACCGGCGGCGTGTACTTCGGAGTCGTGAGCGGATCCGGACTCATCGGGTCTCGCTCCCTTCCGACCCCTCCATCGAGCGGTTACCGGGTGCAGTTCGACATGCGCTTCGATACTCCACCCCCTGCTATCGAGCATGCCGGCATCGCTTTCGGACGGCTGAAGGACGACACATACCGCTTCGGTGCGGCCAATGCTTCCGGGGGATACCACCTCGCGTTGCGTGGCAGTGGCGACCTACAGCTCTATACCCACGCACCAGGATCCACCACTGGTACCCAGCTCGCAGCCGCATCCTCCGCTGCTCCCGCGGCTGGCCAGTGGGTCACATTCCAGATCGATGTCACACCTACACAGGTCATTGTGAAGCGCATCGATGTCACACCGAACATCACCCTGACCGTGAACAACACCGCATATCGCGGCGGATACGTTCACCTGTCGAACGGAACGGTCACCACCCTCACGGCACGGCCGATCTGGCGGCGGATGACAATCACACCTCTGTGAGAGGAGCCATATGAGCCCGAGCAACATCCTGGCTCTCGCGGGGACCGTGGCATCCGTCGCCGCAGCTGTCGTCCTGGTGAAGGCCGCAGTCCAGATCAACACAGCACGGGTATGGCGTGAGGAAGCCGAGGCTCAGCGAGCCCGTGCGGACCGACTGCAATCCGACCTGTCCGAGATCAAGGATCGCCTTACCCGCATCGAAGCGGAGAACGGCCGACTGATTGACCTGCTGACCGCACTCAACCCCGCGCGTATCACGGCACTCCGTCAGCCTGACTGATTTATCTAACCAGTTGAATAAAAAACGCACCCTGTCACCCGGCCCCCGCAACTCGGGGGCCTTTTTCATGCCCACACGCAAGGAGCAAACATGTCCGGAGCGAAGGAACTGATCCGCGTAGCGAAGAGCCAGGTCGGTTATCGAGAGGGCTACTCGGATGGCCACTGGAACAACAAGAACCGATACGGCGCCTGGTACGGGATGGATGAGGCCGCGTGGTGCGGGATCTTCGTCAGTTGGGTGGCCGCACAGAGTGGTAACACTGCCGTAGTGCCTCGATATGCCTGGTGCCCGAGCGGTGTCGAGTGGTACCGAAGCCGCGGCCGGTTCAGTGTGTATCCGGTGATTGGCGGCATCGTGTTCTTCGGTGCCGGCGGTGGGAGTCACACCGGCATCGTCTACCGATACGACGCAGAATCCATCTTCACCATTGAGGGCAACACGAACGCCAACGGCAGCGCCGAGGGTGATGGCGTGTATCTGAAGCAGCGTGCCCGCAAGTCGAGTTACGTCTACGGCTATGGCATCCCTGCCTTCGCCGAAGGTGTCGTTGTCGCCGATCCGGAGTGGAAGGGCCGCAAGGGTGTCACCTTCTTCGGGCAGGAGGCGAGCGAGGCTGACATCCCGAGCGGTGGAGGCGGTACCCCCGCGATTCCCGCGTTTCCGGGTGCGCAGTACTTCAAGGCCGGCGCGGTCAATGACTTCGTCACTCAGCTCGGCAAGGCGCTCGTCCGGCACGGTCTCGGCCGGTTCTACTCGGTCGGTCCGGGTCGGAAGTGGGGTGACGCGGACCGCAATGCGGTTCGCGCATTCCAGCTTGCACAGGGTTGGTCCGGCTCCGATGCGGACGGATACCCGGGTTCGGAGACCTGGCACCGGCTCATGCAGTAGCCCACCCATCGACCAACCAACACCCCCGAACTCAAGGAGTACTCATGACGGATACCGACAAGGACATAGCCCGCGCGAGCAGATACGGGCTGATCGACTTCGTCCGAACCCATCCCGCACGTGTCTACAGCGTGCTTGCGTCCGCGCTTGCCCTGGCGGCCGTGTACGTGCCCGGCCTGCCTCGTGAGGGGATCCTCGCGGTTCTGGCCGCGATGCTGGGTGGCGGTGAGATCGTCCAGCGGTTCGAGGACGGGAAGACACTCACCGCCGCACAGCTGCCCACCGACGACGCTACGGACACACAGCTGCCCATCTGACCCAACCCGCTACAGACGCACGGCACAGAGCCCCCAAGCCACTCCACTACGGAGAGGCTTGGGGGCTCTTTCGTCGTTTCAGGCTCTGCCTGCCCGCTCCTGCGCGGCCTCTGTGGTTGAGGCACCGAGCCTCGCTCATCGAGGACCAGGGCCAGGGCCAGGGCCAGGACCACGCCCACGTCAGCAACGCAGAAAGGCCCCGCCCATCCGGTGAGGGACAGGCGGGGCCAGTGCACGGGGCAGAGAGCTCGACTGGTGAGGCTGTAAAGGGAACGCCCTCCGCTGTGCGACGTACGCCCAAGGGAGAGCCGTAGGCCGCTACAACGAAAGGCACGGCTACCCCATCGGGCAACCGTGCCTTCCATCGTGGCGAACTACTCGATCAGCGGGAGAGAGGTGTCATATCTACATCCGGGTTGGACTTGCGGAAGGCTTCCTGGACCTTCCCCGGCACGCGCCCCATTTCCGGGCACGGGACCTCCATGAACTTCGCCCACCTCCGGATCTTCTGAATGAGTGCGATGCGCACGGGGTCTACCGGCTTACGCTTGGGCCTCGGAGCGACGTACACATGCCGTTCAACCTTTATTGCTCCGTTCGCAACCCACCGAGCGAGCATCTCCCGGAGTTCATTCGCTGCGTCCCCGTGCGTATCCATCGTAAAGTCGGCGCCGTCGATCCCGAACTTCAACCCTTCCTCCGTTACTTCCTCGGCAATCTCCAGACCAGTCATATCGTCGGTGTAGTCCGTGACGACTCGTGTCTGCTTAGCCATTGACGTTCTCCAGGTTCCATCATCATCTGCTCAACCGGACCGGCTGTGCATGGTGCCCGCCATGGATTTGCACCATGGTTCACCCAAGCTAGGCGGGCGGATCACTTACTTCTTGGCGGCAGCTCTACGGCTTGGGGGCTTCGGTTCCGCCTTTATCGTGACAGGCTCCGCGACAATTTCGGCTTCCTGAATCCCGGGGTCAGGGTCCGTGGATTCCACCGGAACAGCCGTCACCTCATCCGGTTCGGGATCTACCTGAATCGCCACCTTGAGGGCCTCGATCTTGGTTTCCCAAAACGCCTTTCCGCGCTGAGACTTGGATGCGATGAATATCGCTGTCCAGTTCTCAATAGCCTGCTCCGCATCGATGATTCCGAGTTCCTTCTCGACACGAGCACGCTTGATCGGATCCACTACAAAAGTGTCCCAATCCTCGTCGTCCCCGTCGTCATCGTCATCATCGTCATCGTCGTCGTCATCGGCCAACGAGGTCTGAGCCACGGAGCTCTTAGTCTCCTCGCGCGTGCTCACCGGAACCGGGCTGGCAGCTATCCAGACGTGCATCTCGTCTGCGATAGCCTCCTCACAATTACCGCAGTCCGTACCAGGCTCATAGTCCTCGAATGGCACGACTTCCAGAGCCTTGAATCCGGTCACGGAGTTGTTTCGGACAACTACGCACTTTTCCGGTTCCGTGTTGGATGAGTGGACGTTGCCATTCACGGCTACGTACAGCGTCATTTCTTCTCCCTTGTGTTCCTACTGGGTTCCCGCAGGGTTGTGATTTGCGAGAGTGTCGAGGTGTCTCTATGCCACATTCAGCAGCGCGAGGAATGGGTTGGGGTTTGCGGGCGCGGGCAGGCCGCCCCCGCCTCTCAGCCTGGGTGACTGTCGCGGAATCCGGTACAGCATCACCGGCCGACCGGGCCCATCCTTGATGACTTCAAGGGCGATCAATCCGCGCCCTTTCATCACTTCCAGATCCGCCGCATTCGCGCCTGTCGCCCGCTGAAGCACAGCCGACCGCACCCCTCCCGGGTGATCTGAAAGGTGCTTAAGAATCCGCTCCTCCGGAGAGATCTTCTTATTGCTCTTCCCAGGCCCGTCCTTAGTCAGGTCAAGGACCGTGCGAACGCTGTACCCGACGAAGCTGATAGCAGCACGCATGTGCTTCTCTGCGATGCGGGAGGTTCCGTCCGAGGCTGCCAGTAGTGCGGCAACTCGGTATGTGGACTCTGCCGTACGAGCCACGAAAGCCCCCTGATGCTCAGGCAGTGAGGCGAGGAGAATGCTTTCCGCCCTCCTCATAATCCAGTTGAGATAATCCGCCTTCCGGTTGGGTTCCATGACGTGCGGCTCATTGGACAGCCAGGCGAACGCCGATACCAGGTCACGCGTATCGACGTCCGGCAGCTGCCTATGTCGCAGCAGCGGCACACGATCCAACTGAATCGGCAGCATCCTGTTGTAGGAACCACCTGCGGCATCGTCGTAGCTGATGAACTTTCGCCAATCCGATGGAGTGATGTGAGTGTGAAAGACAATACGTCCCCCTCTCACTTCCTGCGGAGCGTCGCTCTCAGATTTCTTCTTGGTCGTGTTCCGGAGAACTCGACAGTCCCAGGCATTGCGAATCTTGGATGTGAACGACGGGTCACGGGATGCCCTTTCCAGGATCTCCCGCCACTCCTCTTCCACTACCAGGACACGTTTATCCTCGATCCCGTACGCCTCATTTGTCTTGACCATCTGCCTATAGATATGGTCCACGAGGGCAGCTCCGGATGTGATTCCGGATGTTGTCCGCAGCTCAAGATCATTGCCAATAGACTTGGCCATGATGTGCTGAGCTGCACCCAATGCAACCCCCTTACCGATTCCCGTGCCAGCCACGAGGGCAGTGGACACGAGAGGGCTGCGCTGCAAGTCCGGATCGAGAAACACTCTGTCGCCGATGGCCATTGACCACATGGACAGACATGCCGCGTAGATGCCGACTGGATCCGATTCGACATATGGCGCGATCTCTTTAACAGCCCGACCTATCGGACCGTAAAGGATGACGTCATCGGACACCTGGTTCCTCTCCATCAATGATCGCGACCGAAGAGAACGCTTCCATGAAGAAGGCCATAAAGACTTTCGCATGTCGTGCGCACATGAACACCTCGGCTACGCTGCCATAGGTCATAGAAAGCTGACCCACGACCTTAGAAACCGTTCCCTCCAAAGCACAGGGTCCGCATTTCGTCATGACCTATTCTCTTTTCTCTCCTGCTAGCCAGTTTTGGCCAGCATGGTGCCTCTCCCGGCATTTGCAACCGGGTTTACCCACCTAGGGAGGCAGCGCGTATCTAGCCCTTGTGCACTTCGCAGTTACATTCTGACTGCCCTGTACAGTAGAGAGCTTTATGTCCGTACTTCGGCAACCATATGTTTGCCCTGTATTTCACATTGCCGAGCATCCACCACTTGACGTAACTCAGACCCGAATCCCAATGGTCACCGACCCGCGCAGGGCAGGGGCCTCCGTCAAATGGTTTTTCACCAATCCAGAACGTCACCTCGCTTCTGCTAACGTGACATCCGGCCCGGTCCATGTGCACTTGAGCAGTGCAGTTCCAGCCCAGATGCTCGGTAAGCACAAGCTGATCGGTATTGATCTTGTCAATGCGCATCTGTACCCCCCGGATCTGCTTCAATTGTCGGCAAGTCAGGAGGTGGGAACAATGACTCCCCCTCTGGCTCACATCCCCGGTAGTCAGAGACTTTGATGTAGCCCCCCTGCTGCCTATCAAGACGAATCCAGGGGCCCATTGTGATGTCACTCCAGGCAGCTTGAATCTCTTCGATGCCGAGCTCGGCCGAGTAGCTCATTGCCCAGCATGTGATTTCCGGACCGTAGATTTCTTTCCAGCCGTGCACGATAGGGAACAACTGCTCGAACCTCTTGACCACGACTGAAGCGCGGGCATCGGCCAGATCAGGGAGACTCGCATAGGACGGATCGCGCTCGGGATCTTTCTCCCCAAGCGCCATAACCCAGCGCGTCATCCAGCGCCACCCTTGGAGGGAAGCATTATGGTTTTCTCCGTTTCTCCTTCGTGGCCCGTTCGGCCACGGAGCCCCTCTCCGGACTTGCACCGGAGTTAACCCAACTAGGAGGGCTGCCGAATTATTCGGCGAGTATCTTGACGAAGTAAATGGCGCTACTCGTGAAGGCCAACCATTCGGCCCTCTTCCAACTACTCGCGCCGTAAGGGATGACTTCTCCAGAGAAGACGCCCTGTGCGTCGTCGTAGTAGAGAGACATCCTGGAGGCCCAAGGACCGCTAGTGATCCGAATGCAGACAGGTTCGGACAAGCGAGTAAATGTGAATCCACCGCTGGCAAGAGATCGCCCTAGATCGTCTAGCGGCTCAGTGTCAGGAACGTCCCGCCCGTGATATCGAACTGTCACGACCTAGTACCCGCCCTTGTATTCCGACTCACGGAACGCCTCAAGTACTGCCAAGCCGACACGACCGACAAATATCGACGTGCCATCCTTCTCAGTCGCGGCACCCGTAGACATCAGGAAGTTGGTGCTAATCGCGTTCCAAGAATCCCCTTCGCGCCGCTGAACGAATGCCTTTGGTGCGAGCGACGTCACGGCAGTCTCGCGAAGGTCGTAAGCATCCAAGAGGCTGAGCCTGCCCGATACCTCATACGTATCGGTGATCACCCGCGCCCACGTTCGGGCCGTTTCTAGATCGAACACTGCTGTACCCCCGCACTCCGCGCACGTAATGTCACGAGGGTGTGAGTCGTAAACAGGCTTCGCCTCGATTACGGGCTTACCGCATGCCGTGAGATGCCCCGACCAAGTCGCGTGCGTCTCTCCTGGAGTTGCTTCGCTCCAGGCAGTTTGCATGTTCGTGAGGCGCTCGCACATAGAGTCATCGTTGTTCACGATGCTTCTCCTCTTCTCTCGTGGCCAGACAGGCCACGGCGCCCCTGCTGGTATTCGCAACCAGCTCTCACCGCCTAGGGGGGCTGCGACGACCTAACGCCGCCCATCGAGGTAACTCATCGGCATCCCTGGATACTCGTTCACTGTCATCCGTGGAAAACCGCTTTCCCGAATATCGCGTACTGAAGAATCAGATCCGCCGAGGACGGACGAACAGCCCTCATCGCATCCCCAACGCCGCGATGATCCGCAGACATGAGGGCGCGCAAGAGCTCCGCAGCCGGCACATCAATCGGCATGAGACTCTCGGCGGTACGCAGCATCGTGCGCACGTGGCCGGCATCGATTACGACCGGCTCTAGCCACTGCTCATCGTCGAAGGGATTCCGGACAGAGAGCGTGGCTCTCCACCACATCGGCGCCTCATACGACGCCACTTCGAGGTTCCACCGATCCCACTTGGTCCCCATATACAGAAGGGCCAGCAGGTCATAGGGGCTCAGGTTCAAGTCCTGACCATGTCGTGATCGGTGATAGACGGACTCGGGAACCCACTGGATATCGGTAACGTCCAAATCAACCATTACTCCGAAGAGCTGGTGATCGCAGCAGTACCCGACGCTCCTGACAAGTTCCGTCAGATCGATGTCCTGCACCAGCGGTATAGTCCGGCAACCGTCACACAGCTGCTCGGACTGTCCAGTGAAGACACGACTGACCTTTGCGCCACCATTACCGTTCCACTGCAATCGGGTAAACCCCAACTGCGGGACGTAGGCGTACGCAACATTGCAGTAGTCATCCATACTGCTTCTCCTTTTCTCTCCCAGCCTTTAATCAGGTTGGGGCGCCCTAGGCGGGAATCGAACCCGCACGTAGCCAGTTCAACACCGAAGCATTGATCTAGAGCTGTACTACTAGTAATCGATGGTGTGGTGCCAAAGAACGGATTCAGAGAACGGGTTGTCTCCGACGTAAGCACGACGCTCAGCCGCACGGTCATGGCGCGACCAGGACGAGTACACATTGGCACCGGTCTCTAGAGTCATGCGATGCTGCACGGCTCTAATAGCCTGATTCCGTCGCCTGAAGACATAGGCTTGGCTCACCGCCAAGTCATTCCCGCTCGGCCAATACGCGCTCGCCTTGTAACCAGGGCCGCTCAGAGGCAGCAACTTGAAGATGGTGAACCCATAGTTCAGATCCCCCATGTGATGGAGGAGCTGACCGGCAGACTTGTGCACGTACTCGACTCGCCGGGCTTCCAATTTGGAAACAGTCAGTCGAGCCCCATGCTGGCGACGTCGAATTGCCTCCCTCCGAGAGACCGATGAACCAAATTGGTTCCGCAGAATCTCCCGATGAAAGAACATCACATTAGACATAACTTCTCCTTGGTCTAGGACGCATCATCACGTTCGACATAAAGCCGCTCATGGATGAGAAACGTTCTTTCCCCTGGGTCAAGAACCAAATCCCGCTCGGCTAGCTTCCTGCCGCAATCGCAGCACGAGTACATGCGATACGCGATACGCGCATACATGCCTTTGCTGCATTCTGCGCACAGGATCGCATTGAACGACACTGGCACTCTCTCCTTTCTCATTGCCTGCCACATCAGTACGGGTAGGCAAACCCCCGCAGACGACCCGAAGGCCGTTTCGGCTATGGACGCCTCCACTCGGAAAGCTCCTCGGTAATAAACTCGCGCTCGAACTCGCGCAAAGAAGCGACCGTGTTCTCAAAGCTCCACTTGAAGGGCGTAGAAACATGCCGCCCATCCCTGCGGACAGAACTTGTTCTTACTTCTCCCGTATCGAGTAGCACGACGGCTCTGCTAACGAGCACGGTCGACTTGCCAAGGACGAATTCCTTACGACGGATCACCTTTGCGAGGATCACGACGCCTGTATCCCAGTCGATCATCGGTATCTTCTCCTTCTTTGGCCTGCCACGTCGGAACAGGAGGCCATTCCTTGCGAACACGCCTTCTCATGTACACACTTAAGTAATTGGGCAAAGAGAAGGCGTGTTTCGACAATCAATACGACTCGACGCGAACCCCACCACGCGGACCTAGGGTCCAACGCTGTACCGGGTAGTCGGCAAGCTCCCATCTACCTTCGGCCTTACTGCCGACATAGATGTCCATACTGCACTCATCCACCTGGACAAGCGGGTACGCAATGGCCCCCGCGGCATGGCTGATATGCACCTCGCCGGCGTCGCAGAATACGACACGGCTGGCACCATCAGTGATTGGGGTCATGCCGGAGTGAGCTCTACGCCATAGGGCATCCTTAGCAGCCCCTCTCGACACCCACGTTTCCATGTCCTTGAACATGTCACTCAGGCCGAATCCGGAACCGCCATGCCACACAGCAAACACGCGGGACACAACTCCACCTCTCATCTCCTAAGGCCAATCCGTACACACTTAAGTAATTCGGCAAAAATATATGCCCACGGACCAGCCTCAATCTCTCCATCTATCGACTGACCTCACAGACCATGCGGACTGTGAAGGCAGCGCCGAGGACAGGACTGGCATAAGAAGGACCACATATGGCATGCGAGCCTACGACCTATCCCCCACGCTGCACCGAAGTGCAAAGAGAGAAAGAAAATTGGAGAAGGTTCGCAGGATTGAAAACAGGTGACGTCACGGCGCAAGCACCGACCCTAAGAAGCATACGCAGTAGTCACTCTCAACGGAGGCTAGTCAAGGGCAGATGTGCCCTATCTGCTACGTACGGTTCCACAGGTAACTACCCTCCTGCGAACACATAGCTACACTATTCAGTTCTCAAGTAACGCATGCTTCCTTTGCTGTGCTTCGCGAAGCCTCGTAGCAGCGTCACGGTGTGGCAATAAAGCACCACACTGATATCGCTACCGTCACAGGCCAGTCCACACCCTCCGGGCATCATAGTGAATATCATTGGAAGCTAATCCATCATCGGGCGTTAGGCCCTTTCGAGCTTTTCCCCTTCTGACTTCATCAGCTTATCACATTCGCGGGCCTTTCGAATTCCATTGCCTTTCGGCTCCGGATTTCGCCCTTCCCGCTTGGCGATGTCTCTACTATAGCATCCCGTACACGCTTAAGTAACCCCCCAATTTAGACCGGCGGACTGCCACAGGAGGGCCATAGCGGGCCGCAAATGCTGGCACTGGACAACGACCCCAACCCTTGCATTCTGACCGCTGGAATAGCCTTCTGTGGCCACCTCGGGCCCAATAAGGAATGCGGGAATCACGGCGGTCCGCAGTAGCCCACCCATTCAATCGGGCCACCCCGCCGCCCAGCGACCTAACTACTCAATCCCCGGATTCATGCATGCGCAATAAATGCCAACGCAATAAGGTTAGGTAATTAGGTCGGGCAACCGTCACCCATAATCACAATTAGGTATGTATAACGTTAGGTGGGGTAATGTTTCTCTATTTCATGAGGAACCGCCAGCCGAGGCATGTCCTCCGCCGACGTACGTATCTGGTGACTGCCGGTCACTACCTACTTACTTATCTTACTCGCGTTTCGGACGCCCTTGATTGCTGCGCATCCACATAAGGCGATGTAAAGCCTCTGCCCTCTTTCGAGCGAGAAGTGCGGTCTCTCGGCAGTGATTTGCTAGCCTACTCAGCTCCTCGGTTTCTAGTCCGAAGTCAGCCTCCAATGCACCGATTAGAAGCTGTCGCTCGTAGTAGGCCGTCGTGTGATCTCTCTCATTTCGCCCAGCCAATAGGTCCTCAAAGTCAACAAGCGCGAGTTGAGGCACCAGCTCGATCAGGTTCTCGGGTGAGGACCTCGCTCGCTCCCAGAGTGTATTCAATGTCCTCAGATGCAAGTGATTCGCGCGTCTTAAATCTTCCAACGCAGCGTCGATAAGAGCAGAGGGTGCATCGTGTCGCCTTTGAACGTGTCCAGCCATGGACGCTTCGGCTTTCCGACGCCGGTCCGTCCAATACTTGAGGTTGCCGCCCCATGCCTGCACGACGATCCCCAGAACGTCTCTGCCGGGTAGCTGCTTGCCGCTCAACCATGCGTAGTAGGTCGTGCGGTTGATCCCTACGAGGTCACAGGTGGCTCTAAGGGCTCCTGCTGGGCCTGCTGCATCCCGGAGTCCTTTCAGCTCGGCGGCGAAGGCATGGAGGGGGTTCTCCGGGTCCAGTGAGTTCGCTCGTCGCCCCACGTCCGCCCCCGTAGTCCTGTGAAGTCCTGAGAAGTTCTGATGTAGTCCGGAATCCTAGTGCGGTTGCCGGCCTGCGCAGATGCTGGGAATCGTCCATCTCGGCTGTGTGCAACGGAGGTTCATGATGGGGTTGTCGATCGGCGTGAGGCTGCTGCTGGTCCTGGCCGCGACGCTGGTAGCGGTGATCGTCGGTATGCTGGCCGGCCTCCTGGCGTACCTCGATAGCAGCCGACTCCCCGCCGTCATCACGCGCGGTGGTGCCGCGGCCGGAGTCTCCTTGACGCTCCTACTTCTGATGCTCAGCAGTCTTGGCGTCCTCGGCTAGCGTCCTCCGCCGGCCTCGCTATCGGCAGGCCGCGGACGCCCATTCCGACCTGTCGTGTCCAGTCTTCGGGCTCTGCTTGCGTGGCGGGATCCCAGCGTAGACAGGCGAGGTATGCGTCATCGCCTGTCGCGTAGGCCCAGCCGTAGTCCCAGGTATGTGGAGACGCCTTTGGAGTCATCATCAGTCGCCAGTCACCGCCGAGCGAACTTATGTGCAGGCGGTAGGGACCCCACTCCTTCACCGTGTATGCCTCGCTCACCGCATCCCACTCCAGTGCGGGCATCAGCGGGTCTCCGGAGGTCAGTGATCGGCCTTTGTTCCTGAGTCTTTGTGCGGTGATGTCTCGGAGTACTGCGTCTACATCCATCTCGACAACCTACCTGCATGCATGGGAGCCCCCGTATGCCGAAGGCTCCCATGCATGAGACCCCGCCATCCGAGACGCTGGGTGGCGGGGTCTTACAAGCGGTGAAGCGTGATCAGTGGGCGGCTTCGTACGCCTCGCGGACAGTGGCGGGAACGCGGCCCCGGTCGTTCACGTCGTAGCCGTTCTCCTTGGCCCATACGCGAATCGCTGCCGTGTCACTGTTGACCGGACCGACCTTGCGGGGGCCGCTTACGCCACGGGTGCGTCCGACCTTGCGGGAAGCCTTGACGAACGGGCCCAACGCGTCGAGAAGCTTGTCGTAGCTGTCCGGGCCGAGGTCGATCTCATAGGAGACGCCATCGACGGAGAACGTGTGAGTAGATGCCTCGGCGGACTCTTTGCCGGTGAGGTCATCCGTGTAAATGGTTACGATTTTCTGGGCCATTGGCGCACATTAGCAGCACGCCGGAGCAACGCATAGAAATAACCCGTTGTGTGCACGCCCGTACGGACAGGCAGCACGACGAAGCCCCCGCCGTGGGGTGGCGAGGGCTGGTCGAGTGTGGCGTCAGGCGGTAGGAAACTCTCCGCTCTGAACGCCAGCAACGAACGATGCCCACGCATCCGGCGTGAAGGTGAGCGCGGGGCCGTGCGGGTCCTTCGAGTCGCGAACAGGGACGACGCCGGTCACTGCTGCCGCAGGTGACCACTCGATGCACTGTCCGCCTTCGCCGCCGCTGTAAGTGCTCTTGACCCACTGTGTGGAACCGCTGGGGTCGGGGGTGTTGCTCATCTGGCGTGATCCTCCGCGATCTGTCGAATGAGGGTCACAGACTCATCGGGCGAGAGTGCGGCAGCGCGTAGCCGTTCGTACGTGGCCTTAGCGCCCCCAACAGCTGTCGCCGAATCGTTCACGTGGCCCTGATCTCTGGTCTCTGAGTACAGGACTGTCGCCCCGCTGCCTGGCGTAAGCAGGGTAAACGGTAGTGATGACGCCGGGGCACCCGCTTTGAAGGGGAGAACTTGCAACGTGATGTGGGGCGTTGCCGCTTCGGCGACGAGGTGCCCAAGCTGTGCAGCCATGACGCCGGGGCTACCGACGACGGTACGCAGGACCGACTCATGCAGGATGACCCACAGAAGCGGAGGATCCTTGCGCAGCATCACGTCACGCCGACGCAAGCGAGCTTCCGCACGGGCTTTGATCTGGTCGTCAGTCTCACGCGGGTGTGTCGCTCGGAAGCCCGCTTCCGCGTACTCATGGGTCTGCAACATGCCCATGACGAACGCGTTGCTGTAGTCCTCAACCCGGCTCGCGTCCCGCTCCAGGTTCACGTACGGAATGAACCAGTTGGGATGCCCGCGCTCGCTGATTCTCACCAGGATCCGCGCGAACCAGCCCGACGTGTTGAAGTAGCGGTCACAGCCCTCCGCGAACTGAGGGGACGGCATCGACTTGCCGTTCTTCACCTTGGACACGTACGGCTCTTTGTACCCAGTCGCCTCGGCTAGACCCCGCTGGCTGGCCCCTTCCTTGTGGGCTAACGCCTCTTCAACTTCCCGCCCGAACCACTCAAGGCCGTTCGCGGGTTCGCCGGTCGCCACGGGGTGCGGCTGCTCGCTCATGTGTTCAACTCCCCGCCTTTCCAACTGGTTTGGAAACCCTCCAGACCTGTTGAGCGTACGCGCGAAGGGCAACCCTTGGAACACGGAAGGTGACGACGCAAGCGAAGCGAGGCAGCCCGATGGACACGAGACGGCAGACCGCCGATGACGACGTACGGCGCATCGCTGAGAACACAGCGGATGAGCTGGCTGAGGCGTTCGCGAAGATCGGGTTCAACGTGGTGGTCACCCCGGATCCGCCCATGTACGGCCGTGCGTTCGTCGCCATCGCACCGATGCGTCATGACGTGGCGGTCCGGTTGATTGACGAACTGGGGAAGTGCGACCGGTGAGCGCCCAAGATCCGTCTGCGGCGTCCAGGCGCGTTGAGGTCGGCAAGGTGGCCCACGACATCGACAGGCAGCGCCTAGGACTTGTGACGGCCATTGAAGGCCGCGCAGTCAGCCTGCGTCCATTGCGATCGGGCAGACCATGGGACGCCGATATCGACAGTGTCCGGCGGCTGACGGCACGCGAAGAACTCAGCGTCCGACTTGCCGTTGCCAACAGCCAAGGGAGATAGGGCGGATGACCGGCGCGAGAATGCCCGGCTTACAGATACCGGCGCGCACCGGATTACCACCGGTCGCACAGACGGATGACGGCAATGTCTGGGTCGATGGCGAATGCTGGTTCTACTGCGGGAAGGACACACGCGTCACGTGGATTGGCCCTGTAACTGCCGCTGGTGTGACCAGCGATGCCTACGCGTGTGAGTTCTGCTGTGGCGTTCTTCGTGATCGCGTATACGCCTCGCAGATGATCCGCGTTCCGAGAGACGAAGTGCATGACTACGGACTCGCCGCCTCATTCGGTCCGCGCGTGCCTCCACAAACGCGCAATAGCGCTGGTCGGCACCGGCGGAGACCCCACGGCCTTTAGCGACCCCAAAGACCCCCGCTCCCGGACGGCAGGAATGGCACATCACCCGTCCGGGAGTGGGTCACCAAAGTCTTCCGTTCCCAACATGACCATCGGAACGGATTGAAGAGCACCACCCCAACGAGCCAAGGAGACACCGTGTCTGAAGCAACCCCCCTTCCGGGATTCGCCGTTTCGGGATTCTGGGGAACTGAGTTCGTCAAGTCGTCGTACTCGCACCTTGACGACGAGGTCGAGTGCGTAGCGCTGGGCAAGACGGAGGACGGCCTTATCGTCCTGGCCGACACCAAGGACCCGAGCAAGGCGCTCACGTTCACGCCGGGCGAGATCACGCGCCTGTTCGAGGGTGCAGCGGCCGGAGAGTTCGCGCACCTGCTCAGCTAGTTCGTCCATCCAGCGAAAGCACGGTGGCGCGGTCCTCGACCTGGGGGCCGCGCTGCCTCGCGAGAACCAACTAGAGAGGCAAACCCATGACATCAGCGCTGCACCGCCTAGTAGAAGACCCGGAAGAGTTCCGGCGTGCGTGGCCGGCGGTGCCCACGGTCTACAAGCGCGACGCGAAAGAACTTGCCCTTCTCGCCAACCATGACAGCGTGCGCGAAATCATCGCCGATCCCGACGTGCGTCCTGGTGGTATGGGCATGGTCCGTGACGGGCGGCTAACCGGCGAAACGCCAACCGCAGACCATAAAGCCTCAACTCTGGTACTCAACGGACTGCATAGGTCGTGGCCGCCGCTGATGTTGTTCTGCAAAGAGATCGGCGCCCAGCTTGGGCACCCCGTTACCGGGAACGTCTATCTGACCCCGGGTGGGCAGTCTCAGGGATTTGCATGGCATTGGGACTGCCACCACGTTTTCATCGCTCAAGTCTCAGGGTCTAAACGTTGGTCCATCAACGAGCCCGTGTTCGTCGACCCGCTGGAACACCACAACTGGAAGCGCATTGGCTTCTCTCCAGAAGAGCTGGACCGCTTCAACAACAAGGCGCCCGACTATGACCTGACACTCACCGCCGGAGACGTTTTGTATCTCCCGCGCGGTTGGGTGCATTCTGGACGCAGTGCCAGCGATGAGCCGTCGCTCCATATCACTATGGGGGTACAGCTTCTTACCTGGCACTGGGTGATCAAGAGGCTGGCAGTGTTGGCGGAAGAGGATGAAGCAATGCGCGCAGCCCTACCGCCCGACCTTGGCGGCCGAGACATGGAAGACCTATTCAACGTAGGTCGGGAAACGATTATGCAATGGCTGGCCGAATTGGACGTTGAGAAAGCAGGGCTCAACCTGCGCTCCGGCCAGCGGCTGTCAGTAATCGGGATGGAACGAAAGTAGCGGCGTAGACTCGCCCAAGCAGTGGAGGCGGACCGGTGGATGATCACCAGGGCGACAGGGGCGACATGGGCAGGCACTCGGCAGGCAACAGGCTGTGCAGCTACTGCGGTAAGGCCGAAGGGGACCTAGTAGGCGGCGCTGACCCTGACGCGCGGGTGGCCGTGCTCATCGACCTTGAGGAGTACACCGACGAAGATCGGATCTTCCAAGGCCGCCGGACGCCCGACAACCCGCTAGGTCTCTTCCTCATTTGGTGTGTCGGGTGTGCCTGTTCCATGGTGGACGAGGGAGATCCGATCACCTCGTTCCGGGAGATGGGCTACCCGGACAACAGCCCCGACGGCCCCTATGCGCGGTACCTTCACAGGAACCGGGGCTTCCAATGGAAGCAACATCCGGAACGCCCCTAGCCTCTCCTGGGCCCCGCTCAGACGCTCACCTCAGTGAAGCATGGGCGGGGCCCGTACGCGTCGCTGCGGAGACTGCTCATCCCTAAGCAAGCAGCAAGTCTGTTCATCGACGCTACCGCGCGGTAGCTTCCGCTGCATGGCCGACATCCTTGCGCAGCCCCCGATGGGGCGAACACCCCCGCAGCCGATACCCACCGAGCAACTGCACTTCGCACTACCGCCGACGTTCACCAATACCGACGACGAACGGCAGCACCGCAAGGAGCGCCTCGTCGCCGCGCTGCGGCTGTTCGGGCGGTTCGGGTTCGAAGAGGGTGTAGCGGGTCACATCACGGCGCGCGATCCGGAGTTCACCGACCATTTCTGGGTCAATCCGTTCGGGATGAGCTTCAAGCTCATCACCGTCAGTGATCTGATCCTGGTCAACCACGCGGGTCAGGTCGTGGAGGGCCGTTTCCACGTCAACCAGGCGGCCTTCGCGATCCACTCGCAGGTGCACCAGGCCCGCCCCGACGTGATCGCCGCCGCGCACAGCCACTCGACGTACGGGCGGGCGCTGTCGTCGCTCGGGGAACTGCTGGACCCGATCACACAGGATGTCTGCGCGTTCTACGAAAGTCATAGTCTGTACGACGACTACACGGGCGTCGTGCTTGACGAGGAGGAGGGCCGCCGGATCGCGGAGGCACTCGGGCCCCACAAGGCCGTCATCCTGCGCAACCATGGACTGCTGACGGTCGGCGACTCGGTCGACGCGGCGGCGTGGTGGTTCATCACGATGGAGCGGTCTTGCCAGGTGCAACTCACTGCAAAGGCGGCCGGCAAGCCGGTGCAGATCGACCACGCAAGCGCGGCGCATACGCGCGAGCAGCTCGGGAACGATCTCGTCGCCTGGATCAACTATCAGCCGTTGTACCAGCAGATCTCGCGGAGTGAACCCGATCTCTTCAGCTGATTCACACCACTCGGTGCGGCCCGGTTGCCTGTCGTCCCAGGTTGGTACCCGGAGTTCATTCAGGCCGTAACAGCACGGCTCCGACTTTACTGATCTTTCCTCGGCACCCCTCGGGGCCTGACCCTGCCCGGGAGCACATGAAGAAGGTCCCCACCAAAATTTGGTGGGGACCTCTCGTGTTGCTTGTGGGTGTCAGTCGCCCAGGTCGATGCCCAGGTTGCGGGCCAGGTCGCGAAGCTGCTCATCCGGGATTCGGGGGGCGCGTGCGACTTGCTCAGCGATCCACAGGTCCAAGGTCTCGTCCATGCTGACGGGCTCCTCTCAACCCCACAGGCCCCTGGCCTGCGAGAACGTGTGCTATTTTCACGAGGTGACGCGTGGTCCTCGTAGAACGCGCAGACGTCCTGGGTGATCGGGTCCAGCAGCTCCCCGAGCGACGACAGCGCCCGCCCGTACGTCGAGTGGCTGTGCGCGGCGGCGATCACGTCCGGGCGTGCCTGGTGCACCTGCGCGTGGATCGCGAAGGCCGCCTGATTGACGTGGAAGCGGCCCTCGACGACCTGGCCCGCGTGGTTGACCAGGATCAGATCGCTGACGGTGACGAGCTTGAAGCTCATCCCGAACGGATTGACCCAGAAATGGTCGGTGAACTCCGGGTCGCGCGCCGTGATGTGCCCGGCCACGCCCTCCTCGAACCCGAACCGCCCGAACAGCCGTAGCGCGGCCACCAGCCGTTCCTTGCGGTGCTGCCGCTCGTCGTCGGTGTTGGTGAACGTCTGCGGCAGCGCGAAGTGCAGCTGCTCGGTGGGTATCGGCTGCGGCGGCGTGCGCCCTTGCGAGGGCTGCGGGAGGAAGTCGGCCATGCAGCGGAAGCTACCGCGCGGTAAGCGAGAAGAACAGAGTGCGGAGCGGGTCAGGGAACGACGGCGCCGCCCCTCCCAGCAGGCAGGAGGGGCGGCGCGGCGGCCGTGCGGGACACGGTCCAGGGCTCAGCCGGAGGTCACTCCCACTCGATGGTGCCCGGCGGCTTGCTCGTCACGTCGAGGACGACGCGGTTGACGTCGGCGACCTCGTTCGTGATGCGGGTGGAGATCTTGGCGAGGACGTCGTACGGCAGCCGCGACCAGTCGGCGGTCATGGCGTCCTCGGAGGAGACCGGGCGCAGCACGATCGGGTGACCGTAGGTGCGGCCGTCGCCCTGGACGCCGACCGAGCGGACGTCGGCGAGCAGGACGACCGGGCACTGCCAGATCTCCCGGTCCAGGCCGGCCGCGGTGAGCTCCTCGCGGGCGATGAAGTCCGCCTCGCGCAGCAGGTCCAGGCGCTCCTTGGTGACCTCGCCGACGATGCGGATGCCGAGGCCGGGACCGGGGAACGGCTGGCGCTGGACGATCTCCTCCGGCAGGCCCAGCTCCTGGCCGACCATCCGGACCTCGTCCTTGAAGAGCTTGCGCAGCGGCTCGATCAGCTCGAACTCGATGTCGTCGGGGAGCCCGCCCACGTTGTGGTGCGACTTGATGTTGGCGGTGCCGGTGCCGCCGCCGGACTCGACGACGTCCGGGTACAGGGTGCCCTGCACCAGGAAGGCGACGTCCTCGCCGGCCGCGCCCGCCTCGGCGACGAGCTCGGCCTGGGCCTGCTCGAAGACGCGGATGAACTCACGGCCGATGATCTTCCGCTTGGTCTCCGGGTCGGTGACGCCGGCGAGCGCGGTCAGGAAGCGCTCCTCCGCGTCGACGACCTTCAGCTGGACGCCGGTGGCCGCGACGAAGTCCTTCTCGACCTGCTCGGACTCGCCCTTGCGCTGCAGCCCGTGGTCGACGTACACGCAGGTCAGCTGGGAGCCGATGGCCTTCTGCACGATGGCCGCGGCCACCGAGGAGTCCACGCCGCCGGAGAGCCCGCAGATCGCGCGCTTGGTGCCGACCTGGGCGCGGATCGCCGCGACCTGCTCCTCGACGACGTTCGTCGTCGTCCAGTCCGGCGCGATGCCCGCACCGCGGTACAGGAAGTGCTCCAGGATCTGCTGGCCGTGCGTGGAGTGCAGCACCTCGGGGTGGTACTGGACGCCGTACAGCTTGCGGGCGTCGTCCTCGAAGGCGGCGACCGGTACCACGTCGGTGGAGGCGGTGACGGCGAAGCCGGCGGGCGCCGCCGAGCACGCGTCGCCGTGCGACATCCACACCGACTGCTCGGTGGGGGTGCCCTCGAAGAGCGTCGAGCCGGGCTTGCTGACGGTCAGCGCGGTGCGGCCGTACTCACGGGCACCGTTATCGTCGACGGTGCCGCCGAGCGCCACCGCCATCAGCTGGAAGCCGTAGCACATGCCGAAGACCGGGACCCCGGCCTCGAAGATCGCCGTGTCGAGCGAGGGGGCGCCCTCGGCGTAGACCGACGACGGACCGCCGGAGAGGATGATCGCCTTCGGGTTCTTCGCGAGCATCTCGGCCACCGGCATGGTGCTGGGGACGATCTCGCTGTAGACCCGGGCCTCGCGGACGCGTCGGGCGATGAGCTGGGCGTACTGCGCTCCGAAGTCCACTACCAGGACGACGTCCGGGGTGTGGTCGGGGGCGGCTGGGGTCGCTGATGCCACGGGCGGCCTTCCGGCGTTATGTACGAGGGATCGGACCCTGATTCTACCGTTTCCACGAGGGCGCTCCCGTCTCACCATCCGGTCGCCGGCTGGCTACCCGGCGTGCTCGTCGCCATACTGGTCCGCATGTCCTCGAACACGCACTACGCGATCTTCGCGTTTACCTATGGCACCGGCTGGTCCGGCTGCCATGGTCGTGCTGCTTGAGCTACTGACAAGCGACTTCCCAGGCGCCCCGGACCTTTCGGTCCGGGGCGTCTGTCGTCTCCGGGCCCGGTCCGGCCCAGTCATCACAGGAGACATCACGATGAGCACCCAGACGGCAGCAGTCACCACGGCCCCCGCTCCCGCCGGGACCGGAGCACGCACGGACGAGGCGGTGGCCCTGATCACGGGGGCGCGCGGCCGGATCGACGATCTCGACACCCGGATCATCGCGCTGGTCACGGAACGGATGGCGGTCTCGGCGGAGATCCAGCGGGCCCGCATCGCGTCGGGCGGCCGGCGGGTGAGCCTGTCCCGCGAGATGGAGGTGCTGAACCACTTCAGCGACGAGCTGGGCCGGCCCGGGACGACCCTCGCGATGACCCTGCTGGAGCTGTGCCGCGGCCGCGTGTGACGTTTCTGCGGATCGCCCGTTCGGGCGGCATCACCCGTACGGCACGTGACCGGCCCGGGGGCCCCTTCGTTGGATGGGGTGTCCGTGCCAGCCAGGGGCGGTCGACCACAACCACGCGTGGACGAACAGGATGCCGCTCAGACGCAGCTGGGCGGGGTATCAATTCGGAGCGATGAGGCCTGCCCATTCGTGCGGCAGGCCGTGGGACCTCGCTCCGGGCTCCGTGACCGGGCAGCAGGGGACAGCTGCTCGGTCGCAACTCCAAAGAGGCGGTCGGCTCCCAGGACGCTGGGATCCGGCCGCTCTGCGAAACCCACCCTACTCATCCGCGCCCCCGGGAACGGAGTACCGACGCCCGATCGGAGTACGGCCTGTCCTCCCCGGCCGGCGCGGTGTCCGGCGTCCCGGTCCGGTGACATACCTCACGCCGCCACAGGTCGCGCCCGGACCTGCTGCGCCCGGACGTCTCCACTCGAACCCTTCTCCACTCGGACCCTTCCCCCTCGGACCCTCTTCCGCTCAGACGTTCTTCGGCGGGATCGGCGGCACGGGCAGCAGCGGCAGTCGCAGCGCGGCGAACGCGTCCTCCGGGACGGCCGGGGTCCGCGGCTCCACCGCCGGCAGGCGGACGTAGGCCTCGCCCTGCGTCGGGCGGGTGTCCTCGTCCCCGTTGTTGGGCCAGAACGACATCGCCCGCTCGGCCTGCGCGGTGATCGTGAGCGAAGGGTTCACCCCGAGGTTGGCGGAGACGGCGGCGCCGTCGACGACATGGATGCCCGGGTGCCCGTAGAGCCGGTGGTACGGGTCGATCACGCCGTGCTCGGCGTCCTCGCCGATGGCGCAGCCGCCGAGGAAGTGGGCGGTCAGCGGCGTCCCCATGAGCTCGCCCACGTTGCTGCCCGCGAAGCCGTTGATCTCCTCGGCGATGAGCCGCGCCGCCTCGGCGCCCTCGGGGATGTGCTCGGGGTTGGGCGCGCCGTGGCCCTGCTTGGCCGTGAGCAGTCCCTTGCCCAGGCCCTTGGGCTTGCGGTACGTGGTCAGCGAGTTGTCCAGCGACTGCATGACCAGGCCGATGATGGTGCGCTCCGACCAGCGGCGGTTGGACAGCGAGCGGAGCGTGAGCATCGGGTGGCGCGCGCAGGCCGCGGCGAAGGCGATCCCCTTGGGGGCGCGGGTGCCGTGCGGGACCTGCAGGATGGTGAGGGCGCCCATGGAGTTGGAGCCCTTGCCGTAGCGGACCGGCTCGATGTGGGTGTTGTCGTTGGGGTGGATCGAGGACGTGATCGCGACGCCCTTGGTGAAGTCGACCTTCGCCGCGCCGTGCGCCTTGCGGTAGCGGCGGTTGTCGGTCTGGGCGCCGACCAGGGCCTCGGAGTTGGTGCGGGTGAGCTCGCCGAGCCTCGCGGAGATGCCCGGGAGTTCGCCCGCGTCGCGCATGGTGTGCAGCAGCGTCTGGGTGCCGTACGTGCCGGCGGCGACGACGATCTGCCGGGCGCGCAGCACGGTTCGCTTGCCCTTGCGCTTCTTGTCGGTGGGCGCGGTCGCGACACGGTAGCCGCCCGCGGGGTCCTCGGAGAGGCCGACGACCGTCGTCATGGGGTGGATGACGGCGCCGGCCTGTTCGGCGAGGTGCAGGTAGTTCTCGTTGAGGGTGTTCTTGGCGCCGTGCCGGCAGCCGGTCATGCACTCACCGCACTCGGTGCACGCGCGCCGGGACGGGCCCGCGCCGCCGAAGTACGGGTCGGCGACCTCGCCGCCCGGCTCGGCCTTCGCCTCTCCGCCGGCGTCCTGGCCGTCCCCGAAGAAGACGCCGACCGGCGCCATGTGGAAGGTGTCACCGACGCCCATCTTCTCGGCGGCGGCCTTCAGGTGCACGTCGGAAGGGGTGAGCGTGGGGTTGAGCCGGACGCCGAGCATGCGCTGGGCCTGGTCGTAGTACGGCTTGAGCTCCGCCTGCCAGTCCGTGATGTGGCCCCACTGGCGGTCGTCGAAGAACGCCCTCGGCGGCACGTACAGGGTGTTGGCGTAGTTCAGCGATCCGCCGCCGACGCCCGCGCCGGCCAGCACGAGGACGTTGTTCAGCAGGTGGATGCGCTGGATGCCGTAGAGGCCGAGCGACGGCGCCCAGAGGAAGTTGCGGACGTCCCAGGAGTTCTTGGGCAGCGTCTCGCGCGTGAAGCGGCGCCCGGCTTCGAGTACGCCGACGCGGTAGCCCTTCTCCGTGAGGCGCAGCGCGGACACCGAGCCCCCGAAGCCGGAGCCGATGACGATGACGTCGTAGTCGTAGCCGGGCAGGTCACGCGACACAGGTTCCTCCGTAGCGGATGTTGCCTTCGAACTGCCGTCAGAAATGCCGTCACACAGGCCGTCGCACAGGGCCCTCACACAGACCGGCCCCATGCCGTCGCCGGCGCCGCACTCGGTGGGTCAGCGCAGCCGGAACACCTTCATCGCGCGCAGCGAACGGCTCATGAAGGCGGCGTACTTCTCGTCGTCCATGCCCATCGACGGCGCCATCGGCAGCAGCCGCTGCGTCGCGACGGTCTGCGCCTCGGTGAACTTGAGGATGCCCTCGGAGCCGTGCCGGCGGCCGAGTCCGGAATCCTTCATGCCGCCCATCGGCGCCTGGACGCTGCCGTACGCGGGGGCGTAGCCCTCGTTGACGTTGACGGTTCCGGAGCGCAGCCGCGCGGCGATGCGGCCGCCGCGGCGGGTGTCCTTGGTCCAGACGGCCGAGTTGAGGCCGTACGGGGTCGCGTTGGCGCGCTCGACGGCCTCGTCCTCGTCGCGGAAGCGGTAGATGGAGACGACCGGGCCGAAGGTCTCCTCGGTGCAGACCGACATCGGCGCCTCGACCCCGTCCAGGATCGTCGGCTCGTAGACGTAGGGGCCGATGTCCGGGCGGGCCTGGCCACCGGTCACGACGGTGGCGCCTTTGGAGCGGGCCTCGTCGACGTGCCGGCTGACGGTCTCCTGCTGGCGCTCGCTGGCCAGCGAGCCCATGCCCGCGCCGAAGGCGAGGGCCGTGCCGAGCTTGAGCGCCTTGGTGCGGGCGGCGAACTTCTCCAGGAAGGCGTCGGCGACGGTCTCGTCGACGAAGAGCCGCTCGATGGAGACGCAGAGCTGACCGGCGGAGGCGAAGCAGGCGCGGACGGCGCCTTCGGCGGCCTTGTCGAGGTCGGCGTCGCGCAGCACGAGCATGGCGTTCTTGCCCCCGAGTTCGAGGGAGACGCCGATCAGCCGGGCGGCGGCGCGCTGGGCGACCTCGCGGCCGGTACGGGTGGAACCGGTGAAGGAGACGTAGTCGGCGTGCTCGACGAGGGCCGGGCCGATGACCGGGCCCTCGCCGATCACGATCTGCCAGACGTCGGCGGGCAGTCCGGCCTCGATGAGCTGCTCGCGCGCCCACAGGGCGGTGAGCGCGGTCTCGGTGTCGGGCTTCATCACGACGGCGTTGCCCGCGGCGAAGGCGGGGAGCGCGTCACCGACCGACAGCTCGAACGGGTAGTTCCAGGGCGCGATCTGCCCGACGACGCCGCGCGGCTGGCGCAGCTCGACCACCTTGGTCAGGACGGGAACGGCACCGCCGTGACCCTTGGGCTTGAGGTACGCGGGGGCCCGGCGCCCGTAGTGGCGGGCGGACATGACGACGGCCTGGACCTCTTCGTGGGCGTGCAGCCGGGCCTTGCCGGTCTCCAGCTGGATGAGGTCGAGGACCTCGCTCTGCCGACTGAGCACCAGGTCGTGGAAGCGCAGCAGCACGGCGGCGCGCTGCCGTACCGGCGTGGCGGCCCAGGCGTGCTGGGCGGCGCGGGCCCGCTCGAAGGCGGTGGCGACCTCGTCCGGAGTGGCCTCCGGGAGGTCGGCGAGCTTCTCGCCGGTGAGCGGGGTGTGGTTGCTGGTCCGGCCGCTGCCGATGACGCCACGCGTGAGCCGCGCGACGAGGTCGGGGGTGACGACGTCCTGGGCTCCTCTGGCGGTGGTGGGGGCCGCCGGGTTGCCGTCGGTGGGGCGCGTGGTGCCGAGCGAGTCCGTCATATCGGCGAGATTACGGCTGATGGGCGCCGCTGGGTACCCATCAGTAGCTACTTTTCACCTGACGAGCACAATTAAGCCAGCAATCGCTGGCGCGATCTTGATTTCCGCAGCTCAGAGCATGCCGCGCCCGCTCAGCGCGGGGTGAAGGTGTTCCGCGCCGTGTCGAAGGTCTGCCGTCCCTGTTCCGACTTCTCCACCGGCGACGAGACCCACATGTCGTACTGCCGCCCGTTCTCGGTCCAGCACAGGTCGAACGTACGGCGCGCGCCGCCGCCCGGGTAGCCGTCCCAGGTGAACTCCCAGAGCGCGGCGGGTCCGCCGTCCTTCGTCGTCCCGGTGACGAAGCCGTCCCGGTACCCCTTGTACGCGGCCGCGCCCGAGCGGTGCTGCGCGGTCATCACCGCCATCGGGCCACTCGGGTCCGGCTTCTCGTTGCGGACGCCGAACCGGAACTCCTTGCCGGGCGAGTAGTAGTAGATCCGCGGCGGATCGACCGACCGGTCGTAGCCGTCGGGGAGCACGACGGAGAAGCCCGACGTATCGGTGACGGTACGGAATCCCGCCGGGACCGGGGTGGGGGTCGGTGTGACGGGCGGCGTGGTGTGCGCGGACGTCGGAGGGGGCGAGGAGGGTCGCGTCGCGGTGTCCGCGCTGCCGTCGGCACCGTTCATCGTCAGCACGGCGGCGGCCACGCCACCCCCGACGACCAGCGCGAGCAGCGCGCCCACCAGCACTCCCCTGCGGGACTTCCGGCCCGTGGAGGACGCGAGCTCGGACGCGACAGGGAACGGGGAGGGGGTCAGGGGCGGGGTCGGGTCCTGAGCCGGTTCCATGCCGGGATCCGGCGGGACCACGGTGTCCTGGGCGACGGTCGGGACGTGTCCCGTGTCGGTCGCCTCGCCGGTCTCGGCGTACGTGCGCAGCCACAGCTCCGCCGCGAGCGCTCCCATCCGGCGGCCGGTGTCGCGCTCCAGCAGCGCGGAGACCACCGGCAGCAGCGGGCCGGCACTGGCGGGCGGGCGGATCTCGTCGTAGACGACGGCGTGCAGCACCCCGCCGATCGAATCGCGGCGGAACGGCGAGTGCCCGTCGACGGACGCGCACAGCAGCACGCCCACCGACCACAGGTCGGACTCCGGCCCCGCCACCGCCCCGGACATCCGCTCCGGCGAGGTGTACTCGGGCGAACCGACGAACACCCCGGTCTCGGTCAGCGTCGTCGTTCCCGACACCCGCGCGATCCCGAAGTCGGTGAGCACGACCCGCCCGGTGTCCCGCTCGATCAGGACGTTGGCCGGCTTGATGTCCCGGTGCAGCACCCCGCGTTCGTGCGCGGCATGCAGCGCGCCCGCCACCGCGGCGCCGATCCGGGCCGCCTCGCGCGCATCCACCGGACCGTCCTTGGCGAGCACGTCGGACAGCGAGCGGCCGTCGATCAGCTCCATCACGATCCACGGCCGGCCGTCCTGCTCGACCACGTCGTGCAGGACGACGACATGCGGATGCCGGATCTGCGCCACACTCCGGGCCTCGCGCAGCGCGCGGTCCCGGTACAGCTGCTGCTCGGCCTCGGACAGATCCTCGTTGAAGTGCAGCTCCTTGACCGCGACCTGCCGGTCCAGCAGCTCGTCGGTCGCCCGCCACACGGTGCCCATACCGCCGCGGCCCAGCCGCCCGGTGATCCGGTACCGGCCGGCGACGGGTCCCGGCAGGCCGGACCGATACGGGGACATGCCGTGTCCCCCGTCGCTCGCCATGCGCCCATCATGCCGCACGGGCCCGCGGCCTTGTCCGCGGACCGACAGGTCAACGGAACCGCTGCGGCAGCCGGCCTTCCTCCCACAACGCGTCCAGCCTGCGCAGAAACGCGTCGAAATCCCGCGACAGGGCGTCCCGCTCCGTCGCGGACAGCTCCTGGAGCGGATCGTCGAAGCCGAGGTCCCCGAGATCCGGCCCGGTCCACCCCTTGTGCCGGCGGCAGGAGGCACACCAGCTGTAGGTGATCAGCACCGGCCGCGCCGGCGCTCCCCGGCGGTCGACATACGTGCGCACCGCCTGCTGCCCGCACGCGGGACAGACCCGCTCGGAAGGATCGTCGACGAACCGCGCCCCGGCCAGCAGCTGCTCCACCTGACCGGGGTCGAACTCCTGCACGTTCAGCCCGCCGGGCGGTACGTCTCGGCGGCCTTGTCGAAGATCCGCTGGACGTCGGCCCGCTGGTCGTCCGGGCCGATCACCAGGACCAGGTGGTACTTGCCGTCCTGGAGCAGCGCGAGATTGCGGGCGTAGACCTGGTGGCCGCTGCCGTCGCGCCAGCTGTACTCGCCCTCCGCCGCGGGCGATCCGCCCACGTCGAGCGTCCGGAGCGCGCCGGCCGAGGCCCATTGCGAGGCGCGGAACGGGGCCAGTTCGGGTTCGTTCGACTGGTACGCCATCGGGTCGCTGCCCGCGTCGGACGTCGCGTCGCGGCCGGGGACCACGATCAGCTGGAAGTCACCGCCGGTGTACCGGATCTGGTCCTGGGCGTTCTTGCCCTGCCGCTGCCAGCCGGTGTGCACGGCGACCGTGAAGCCCGCGTCGTCCGTGCGCAGCACGAAGTCGCCGCCGAGATCGGTGGCCGGCGGGGCGCTTGTCGCCGGGGGCCGGGTGCTGGGCGGCGGCTTCGCGGACGTCGGTGCGGTCGTCGGGGCCTTGCTGCCGGTCTTGTCGTCCGAGCCGGAGCCCGGCATCTGCGCCGGGACGGTCCGGGTCGTCGCACCGGCCTGGCTGCCGTCGTCGGTGGTGTTGTGCGGCATCATCACCAGCGCGTACGCCACCACCGCGACCAGCAGGAGCAGCACGAGGATGAGCAGCCGCGCGCCCAGGCTGCGCGGGGCCCGCTCCTTCGACGTCTTCTGCTGCGGCCCCTTCGTCCGGGTCGGCTGCGCCTGGTTCACCTGCCGGGCGGACCGCTCCTGCTTCGCCCGCGCATGGCGCCGGTGGGTCGTCCCGGACAGCCCCTCGGCGGAGGCGGCCGCGGCCGCCGCGGACCTGCGGCGACGGACCAGCTCGCCCCGGCGCCGGACGATCGGCAGCTTGCGGGGATCCGTCGGGACCGGCACCGTCCGCAGGCCCAGGTCGGGTTCGGGCGCGGACCGGATCAAGGAGCGCAGCCAGCCCTCCAGTTCGTCGAAGTCCGGGCGCTCCTCGGGATCGGGGCGCAGCAGCGACTCGACGATGGGCCGCAGCGGTCCGCTCTCCTCGGCGAAGGCGGGCGGTTCCGCGCAGACCAGCTGGACGAGCTCCGGGGTGCTCTCCTCGGGGAACGGCGGGTGGCCCTGGACGCTGCGGAAGAGCAGCGAGCCCAGCGCCCACAGGTCGGCCGCGGGGCCGACGGGCGGCGCCAGCTGCCAGTTCTCATGGACGGGGGTGGCCTGTTCCGGTGCCCAGCGCTCGGTGACCGGGCCGACGACGGTGATGCGGGCCTGCCGGGCCCGCTCCTGCTCCAGCGCGGAGTCGGGTCCGCCCCAGCCGGCGCCGTTCCCGCCGGCCATCACCTCGGCCGGGACCGGGTCGTAGCCGCAGAGCGCCTCCTGCGCGGCACCGGCCGCCAGGCCGGACAGCATGGCGCGGCCGTCGTCGCAGACCAGGACGGTGCTGGCGGTGACGTTGCGGTGGGTCCAGCCGTAGGCGTGCAGGACGCGCAGCGCCACCAGCACGTCCGAGGCGACCTCGGCGGCGCGGTAGTGGCCGAGCCGCTTGTCGACGAGTAACGACGCGAGCGGCCGGGCGTTGACGAGCTCGCTGGCGATCCAGAGGCTGCCGTCCTCGACGAAGATGTCGAAGACCTGCACCAGGCGCGGGTGATCGGGTATCGCGGCGGCGGCCCGCGCGGCGTCCAGCGCGCGCTGCGCGCTGTCGCTCGTGCGGTCCTGGCCGTGGCCCGGCTGGTCACCGTACGGCCCCGGCCCCATCAGTTCCGCGCTGACGATCTCCGGCAGCAGCACCTGGCGGACCAGGACCTCCTGGCCGCTGTACGTGTCGAAGGCGCGCGTTTCGACCAGTTCGTACTCGTCCGCGGGTGGCCGGGGCAGGCGGTAGCGGTCGGCGAGTACGCGACCCGCGTATTCGTCCACGACGCCTCCCCAAAAGCGTCAGATCCGGTCCGGTCCGGATGGAATCTGGCTGCGGACAGTCCGCGAGCTTTCACGATACGTGCCGGAGGCATGCCCCGTGACCCGCTCTGCGCAGATCAGTTGGACGGCTTGAAGGTGGCGAAGAACGTCTGGCGCATCTGCACGATGGCGGGGGTGTCCCACTGGTCGGCGGGCGCGGAGAACATGATGGCGAAACCCTGGTGATCGTTGACGACGAACCCGCGGTTCAGGACCCGGCCCTTGAGGCCGCCCTTCTCGGTCCGCAGGAAGTCCCAGTCGGCGGCGCTGGGGTAGCCGTTGAAGGCGACGTTGCCGATCGACACCCGGTGGTAGCCGCTGCTGGCGGAAGCCACCGCGGACTCGTGCGCGAACCAGTCGGCCGCCGCGTTGTTGCCCGGCTCGTCGGTGAAGTCGATCTGCACGCGCGGGAAACCGCCGTCGGCGCTGAATATGAAGCTGTCGGCGCCCGCGCTTCCTGTCTTCTTCCAGCCCGCGGGCAGCGCGATGGAGAAGTGGCCCGCGGTCACGACGTTGTAGCCGGCCGGCACCTTGTTGTCCGTGCCCGCCGGCGGGTTCGCGCCGCCCGTGCCCGCGGTGGTACCCGCGCTCGTGCCGGCCGTGGTGCCCGCGCTCGTCGCCGCGCCCGGGTTGGTCGACGGCTGCTGTCCGGTGCCGCCGGTGCTCCCCTTCGGGGTGGTCGGCGCCGTCTTGCCGTCGCCCGCCTTGCCCGGGGCGGAGGACGCGGAACCCGGCTTGGAGTCGGGCGCGTTGTCGCCGTCCCCGCCGTTGGCCAGTGCGAAGCCGATCGCGGTGCCGATGACGGCGAGGGCGACGGCGACGAGGGCGATGAGCAGCACCCGGCGCGGTACGACGTCGGTGATCGGCGCGCGCGGCGCCTTCGGCTTGGTGCCGGGCTCCCCCGGCTCGGCCGCCGGTCTCGGCTTCGCTGCCTTCGCCGCCTTCGCCGCCTTTGTCGCCTTGGCTGCGGTGGCGGTACCGGCGGCCGTGGCGGCGCCGCGCACCGAGCGCAGCGCGTTGCGGACCCGGGCCTGGTCGGCGGCGGCCTTACGGGTGGCGGGCGGTGCGTCGGTCGGGGTGGGCTGCGGGTCCGGGGGCAGCGCGATGGTGCGGGTCGCGGAGGCCCCCGCGTCGAGCGCCGGACCGGCCGGGTGCTGCGGCGCGTTGGCGACGCGGGTGAGCAGGGTGCGGACGCCCGCGTCGTCCAGGCGCTCCGCCGGGTCCTTGATGAGCAGGCCGTGGATGGCGTCCGCGAGCGCGCCCGCGTTCTCCATGGGGCCGACCGGCTCGGTCATGACGGCGGTCAGGGTGGCGATGGCCGAGCCCTTGTCGTAGGGCGGGCGGCCCTCGACCGATGCGTAGAGCAGGGCGCCGAGCGACCACAGGTCCGCCGGCGGGCCCGGCTTCTGGCCGCGGGCGCGCTCCGGCGAGATGTACGAGGGGGCACCGACGAGCATGCCGGTCGAGGTGACGGAGGGGTCGCCGTCGATCTGCGCGATGCCGAAGTCGCTGAGCACCACGCGGCCGTCGTCGGCGATGAGCACGTTGGAGGGCTTGACGTCGCGGTGGAGGATGCCCTCCTTGTGCGCGGCCTTCAGCACGTCGAGCACGACCAGGGCCACCTCGGCGGCGCGCTTGGGCGTCAGCGGGCCGTCCTCACGGATGGCGTCGGACAGCGAGCGGCCCTCGACCAGTTCCATGACGATCCACGGCCGGTCGTCCTCCTCGACGACATCGAACACGGTGACCGCGCCGGTGCCGCGGATCCGCGCGGTGGCCTTGGCCTCGCGCAGGGTCCGGGTGACCAGCCGGCGCTTCTCGTCCTCGTCGACATTTCCGGGGAAGCGCAACTCCTTGACGGCGACGGTCCGGCCGAGGGTTTCGTCCTCCGCGCGCCAGACCGTTCCCATGCCGCCCTTGCCGAGGACCTCGCCGAGCCGGTACCGGTCGGCGAGGAGACGTCCGTCGGTGCCTTGCGCCTGGCCCATGAATTCCCCTGCGGTCACTGGTGATGTGGGTCCCATCATCGCCGACCGGAGGCCTCGGAAGCGAACCCGGCTTACTGCGCGGACGGCCGGAAACCGGCCACGGCGTTGTCGAACACCGGCTTGTACTCGTCCCATTGGGACTTGGGAGCGGAAAGGTAGATGGCGAACTCGCGTTCGCCTTCCTTGCCGAATCCCAGATCTATGGCCCGATAGTCGCGTTTACTGCCTTTGAACGTGAACTGCCAAATAGCGGCGTTCTGTCCGAATACGGTCGTCGGCTGCATGCGCTCCTGGTGATAGCCGGCCAGGGTGTCGCGCACCTTGGTCTCCAGGGACTTGAAGTGCGCGAGGTGGTCGGGACCGGCGTAGTCCAGGACGCTGAACTTGAGCCCCACGAGCCCGGTGGGATCGATGTAGTTGACCTCACCGTCCGCCACCGAGCGCCGCCAGCCCTTCGGCACCGGCACGGTGAAGCCCTTGGCGGCCTCGGTGGCCAGCCGGTAGTTCTTCGGGAGCGGCGGCGGCTCCGCGGTCGTGGACGTCGAGGGGCTGAGCGTCGTGGTCACCGGCGGCGCGGTGTGCTTCTTGGACGCGGTGGGACTGCCGCCGTCGTCCCGGAAGTACGCGAAGGCCGCGGTCCCGCCGCCCGCGACGGCGGCGGCGGTGAGCACCGCGACGACCCACCGGGCCCGGCGCCGCGGCCGGGGAGCGGCGGTTGGCGTGCCACCGGGGCCGGCCGTGGAGGCGTCGGGGACCGGCTCGGCGCCGTGGCCGACCGTCACCTGGGCGGTGGGGCGGGCGGGTTCGGCCGGCCGGGCGGATCCGGACCCGGCGGGCGGGACGGTGGTCGACGCGGTGCCGCCGCGCTCGAAGCGCGTGGTGTCCGCCTCGGCCGCCGGCAGCCGCAGCAGCCGTTCGGCCTCCTCCGCCGACATCCGCTCGCGCGGATCCTTGGCGAGCAGCCCGGCGATGACGTGTTCCAGCGGCCCTGCGTTGGCGGCGGGCAGCACCGGGTCCTCGGAGATGGCGTACGCGGTCTCGATCGCGGTGTCCCGGCGGAACGGCGAGTTCCCCTCCACCGCCTGATAGAGCGTCGCACCCAGCGCCCACAGGTCGGCCTCCGGGCCGGGCGACTGGCCCTTGATGCGTTCCGGCGACAGGAAGTCGATGGAGCCGATCAGCTCGCCGGTGCGGGTGAGCGTCGAGGTGCCGGACGCCTGGGCGATGCCGAAGTCGGTCAGCACCACCCGGCCGTCCCCGCCGAGCAGGACGTTGCCGGGCTTCACGTCGCGGTGCAGCACCCCGGCGCGGTGCGCGGCCCGCAGCGCGGCGACCATGCCGCGGCCGATCCGCGCGGCCTCCACGGGCGGCAGCGCGCCGTGCTTCTTCAGCGCTTCGCCCAGCGTCATGGACGGTACGTACTCCATGACGATGGACGGCAGGCCCTCGTCGTCCACCACGTCGTGCACGACGATGACGTTCGGGTGGCTGATCCGGGCGGCGGCGCGGGCCTCCCGGCGGGTGCGCTCGAAGATGGTGGCCAGTTCGTCCTCGTGCAGATGGGGCTGCGGGGGGTGCAGCTTCTTGACCGCGACCTGGCGGCCGAGCAGTTCGTCCTCCGCGCGCCACACCGTGCCCATGCCCCCGCGGCCTATCCGCTCCACGAGCCGGTACCGGCCGGCGACGAGTCGCCCCGCCTCCGCGTGATCAGACACCATGCGCCCCTCTGCTCCCCCGTTGGTCCCTAGAGAGGCACGATATCCGGCGCGCCCAGCCGTGCCGCGTCCGCGGTCGTGTCGTCGGGCTGCCGCTGCGACTCGCGCTCCGCCTCGACGCGCTTCTGGTAGTGCTCGACCTCCTTCTCGATCTGCTCCTTGTCCCAGCCCAGGACGGGCGCCATGAGCTCGGCGGCCTCGCGCGCGCTGAGGGTGCCGCGGTCGAACGTCTCGATCGAGATACGGGTTCTGCGGGTCAGCACGTCGTCGAGGTGCCGGGCGCTCTCGTGCGACGCCGCGTACACGATCTCGGCCCGCAGATAGTCCTCGGCGGCGGGCAGCGCGTCGCCCAGCGACGGATCCTCCACGATGAGCTGCAGGACCTCCTCGGCGAGCGCGCCGTACCGGTTGAGCAGGTGCTCGATCCGGGCGACGTGCAGCCCCGTACGGGCCGCGAGCCGGGCCCGGGCGTTCCACAGCGCGTGGTAGCCCTCGGCGCCGACCAGCGGCACCTCCTCGGTGATGCACTCCGCGACCCGGTGGTCGAGCCCGTGGACGGCCTCGTCCACCGCGTCCTTCGCCATCACCCGGTACGTCGTGTACTTGCCGCCCGCGACGACGACCAGCCCCGGCAGCGGGTGCGCCACGGTGTGCTCGCGTGAGAGCTTGCTCGTCGCGTCCGACTCACCGGCCAGCAGCGGCCGCAGCCCGGCGTACACACCCTGGACGTCGTCCCTGGTCAGCGGGACGGAGAGCACCGAGTTGACGTGTTCGAGCAGATAGTCGATATCGGCGCTGGACGCGGCCGGGTGCGCCTTGTCGAGGTCCCAGTCCGTGTCGGTGGTGCCGATGATCCAGTGCCGTCCCCACGGAATCACGAAGAGCACGCTCTTCTCGGTCCGCAGGATCAGCCCGGACGAGGAGTGGATGCGGTCCTTCGGCACGACCAGGTGGATCCCCTTGGACGCCCTGACGTGGAACTGTCCGCGCTCGCCGATCAGCGCCTGGGTGTCGTCCGTCCAGACCCCGGTCGCGTTCACGACCTGCTTGGCCCGCACCTGGTACTCGCGGCCGCCCTCCACGTCCTGCACCCGGGCGCCGACCACGCGTTCGCCCTCCCGCAGGAAGCCGACCACCCGCGCCCGGTTGGCGACCTGGGCGCCGTACGCCGAGGCGGTCCTGACCAGCGTCGTGACATAGCGCGCGTCGTCCATCTGGGCGTCGTAGTACTGCAACGCGCCGACCAGGGCGTCCTTCTTGAGGGCGGGGGCGACCCGCAGCGCGTGCTTACGTGTCAGATGGCGGTGCACGGGCAGCCCGCGGCCGTGGCCCGACGAGAACGACATGGCGTCGTACAGGGCGACGCCCGAGCCGGCGTAGAACCGCTCCCAGCCCTTGTGCTGCAGCGGGTACAGGAACGGCACCGGCTTCACCAGGTGCGGTGCGAGCCGCTCCAGCAGCAGGCCGCGCTCCTTGAGCGCCTCACGCACCAGGGCGAAGTCGAGCATCTCCAGATAGCGCAGACCGCCGTGGATCAGCTTGCTGGAGCGGCTGGAGGTGCCGGACGCCCAGTCCCGCGCCTCGACCAGGCCGGTCGACAGCCCGCGGGTCGCCGCGTCGAGCGCCGTACCGGCCCCGACGACGCCGCCGCCCACGACCAGGATGTCGAGCTCCTCGTCCGCCATCCGGGCGAGTGCCGCCTCGCGCTCGGCCGGGCCCAGTGTTGTCGTCCGCATTCGTGCCTCCTGTTGTGGAGCAGGTGCGTGCGCCCCGTCACTCGATAGTGACCGCCACAGGGGCCGACAGCCACCTTTGCACGCCCGGGCGCCCCCGGACCGGCGCCGGATCCGTGGACGAGTACCCCGCAGTACCGGCGCGCCGTGCGGTCATATCAGCCTTATGTCTGGTTAGCCTGTTTTGAAGCCATTCGTGGCTGCTAGGGAGAGGACTGACCCCCATGCCCGCAGACCTCGCCGTCATCGGACTCGGCCGCGCCGGGATCCTCCTCGCCCAAGCGGCAGCCGCCGCCGGAATCGGCGTCATCGGATACGACGCCGACGAGAACACCGCCGCGGACATCAACGCCGGCCGCGTACCGGCCGGCTCCCTCGCCGCCGCCGACATCCGCCGGATGCTCGCCACCGGATTCCGCGCCACCTCCGACCCCTCCGTGCTCGGCCGGGTCAGGACCGCCGTGATCTGCGCCCCGACCCCGCTCGGCGCCGACCGCGCCCTCGACCTCAGCGCCGTGGCGGCCGCCGCACGGGCGCTCGCCACGCATCTGCGGGCGCACACCACCGTGGTGCTCGAATCCACCGCCTACCCCGGCACCACCGAGGAATTCCTCCTCCCGATCCTGGAGGAGTCCGGCCTGCGGGCCGGCCGCGACTTCCATCTCGCCTACTCCCCCAGCCGCGTCGACCCCGGCAGCCGCGACCACCACATCCCCAACACCCCCAAGGTCATCGGCGGTTACACCTCCGCCTGCACCGAGGCCGCCGCCGCGTTCTACGGGCGCTTCGTCGAACGCGTCGTCCGCGCCCGCGGGCTGCGCGAGGCCGAGACCGTCAAGCTGCTGGAGACCAACTACCGGCACGTCAACATCGCCTTCGCCAACGAGATGGCGGTCTTCTGCCACGACGTCGGCGTCGACCTGTGGGACGTCATCCGCTGCGCCGAGACCAAGCCGTTCGGCTTCCAGGCCTTCCGCCCCGGCCCCGGCGTCGGCGGACCGGGCGTCGCCCTCGACCCCAACTACGTCGCCACCCGGGCCCGCACCCCCGGCTACCCGCTGCGCATCGTCGAACTGGCCCAGGAGGTCAACGGGCGGATGCCGCGCTACGTCGTCCAGCGCGCGGCCGCCCTGCTGAACGAGCACGGCAAGTCACTGCGCGGCGCCCGCGTCCTGCTGCTCGGCGTCACGTACAAGGCCGATCTGGCCGACCAGGAGAACGCCCCCGCCCGCGAGATCGGCTCCCGCCTCATCGAACTGGGCGCCCAGATCTGCTACCACGACCCGTACGTCCCCGAATGGCGCGTCCTGGACCGCCCCATCCCCCGCGCCGACTCCCTCTGGGAAGCCGCCGCCGACGCCGATCTGACCCTCCTGCTGCAGCATCACCGCACCTACGATCTCCAAGGCCTCGCCGTCAAGGCCCAGTTGCTCCTCGACACCCGCGGCGCCACCCCGGTAGGAGCCGCGGCCCGCTTGTAGCGGACCGGTAGCGGTCGCGTAACGGCCCGCTGAAACGTCTTGTCGCACTGTCATATCCGGCTGCTAGCCTTCGGGGCCATTGTTCGCACGCCACACTTCTGTGCGATGCAAACCTTCCATCCCCGGGGGACCCCACCATGAGCCAGTCGTACCCACCGCCGCAGCCGCCGCAGGGCGGCAACCCCTACGGCCAGCAGCCGGGCGTCGTCCCGCCGCAGGGCGGCAACCCGTTCGGCCAGCAGCCGCAGCAGCCGGGCGGCTTCGGCGGCTACCCGCCGCCCGCCCCGCTGCCGCCGGCCACCAACAACGTGGGCCTCGGCATCCTCGTCGGCATCCTCGCGATGATCGTCGGCGCCCTGGCGTACGGCGGGCTCATCAAGGTGACCGAGCACGAGATCGGCTACGCGGCCCTGGGTGTCGGCGCGCTGGTCGGTGCCGCACTCGGCAAGGTCGGCGGCCGCAACCCGGTCCTGCCGGTCATCGGCATCCCGCTCGCCCTGCTCGGCGTCTACCTCGGCCAGGTCTTCGGCATCACCCTGCTGCTCGCCGACTCCCCGGGCGCCCCCGGCGTCATGACGATCCTCACGGATCACTACGACATCGTGCAGCAGGCCTGGAAGGAGTCCCTCGGCGGCATGGACATCCTGTTCTTCGGCATCGCCGGCCTCGAGGGCTTCGTCATCGCCAAGCGCGTAGCGAGCTGACGCAGCCCGCAGCAGCAGATGTGACGCAAGGGGGCCGGGACCGTCCCCCCTCACCCTCCCGCACAGGATGTGGTGACGTGAGGGGGCCGGGACCGTCCCCCTCCCCTCCCGCACAGGCACGCTTGGACGTGAGGGGGACGGGGCCGCAGGGGTGGGGTTTCGAAATGCTGCCGAGCTATTTGAGGGCCGCCAGGCCCTAAATAGTCGATTTCGAAGCCCCGCCCCGGAGGCCCCGTCCCCCGACCGCACCACAAACGCAAAGGGGCCCGGACCGCTGCACCACAGCGATCCGGGCCCCTTCACGTCACAACGTCAGCGCGTCACAACGTCAGCGCGTCAGCGACGATGCGCAGGCGACACCGTCACCTCGACCCGCTGGAACTCCTTCAGGTCCGAGTAACCCGTCGTGGCCATCGAACGGCGCAGCGCCCCGAAGAAGTTCATCGACCCGTTCGGCGCGTGCGACGGACCGAGCAGGATCTCCTCGGTGGTGCCGGCGGTGCCGAGGTTCATGCGCTTGCCGCGCGGCAGCTCCGGGTTGACCGCCTCCATGCCCCAGTGGAAGCCGCGCCCCGGCGCGTCCGTGGCGCGGGCCAGCGGGGAGCCCATCATCACGGCGTCGGCGCCGCAGGCGACCGCCTTCGGCAGGTCGCCGCTGGAGCCGAAGCCGCCGTCCGCGATGACGTGCACGTACCGGCCGCCGGACTCGTCCATGTAGTCGCGGCGGGCGGCCGCGACATCGGCGACCGCGGTCGCCATCGGCACCTGGATGCCGAGCACGGCGCGCGTGGTGTGCGCGGCGCCGCCGCCGAAGCCGACCAGCACACCGGCGGCGCCGGTCCGCATCAGGTGCAGCGCCGCGGTGTACGTGGCGCAGCCGCCGACGATGACCGGCACGTCCAGCTCGTAGATGAACTGCTTCAGGTTGAGCGGCTCGTGCGAGCCCGAGACATGCTCGGCCGACACGGTGGTGCCGCGGATCACGAAGATGTCCACGCCCGCGTCCACGACGGCCTTGGAGAACTGCGCGGTGCGCTGCGGGGAGAGCGCGGCGGCGGTCACGACACCGGCGTCACGCACCTCCTTGATGCGCTGCCCGATCAGCTCTTCCCGGATCGGCGCCGAGTAGATCTCCTGGAGGCGGGCGGTCGCGGCCGTCTCGTCCAGTTCGGCGATCTCGGCGAGCAGCGGCTCCGGGTCGTCGTACCGGGTCCACAGACCCTCGAGGTTGAGCACGCCCAGGCCGCCCAGGTTTCCGATGCGGATCGCGGTCTCGGGCGAGACCACGGAGTCCATCGGGGCGGCGAGGAAGGGGAGCTCGAAGCGGTAGGCGTCGATCTGCCAGGCGATCGAGACCTCCTTCGGGTCCCGGGTGCGGCGGCTGGGGACGACGGCGATGTCGTCGAATGCGTACGCCCTGCGGCCGCGCTTGCCCCGCCCGATCTCGATCTCAGTCACTGTTGGCCCTTCTTCGCTGGTCTACCCGCCCAGTATCCCCGAGCGGGCAAGCGGAAGCCCGCAGACCATCGGTCTGCGGGCTTCCGCTGACGTTCTCCCGCAGGTCAGCGCCCGTGATAGTTCGGCGCCTCGACGGTCATCTGGATGTCGTGCGGGTGGGACTCCTTGAGGCCGGCGGAGGTGATCCGCACGAAGCGCCCCTTGGTCGCCATCTCGTCGATGCTGGCGGCGCCCACGTAGCCCATGGTCTGGCGCAGACCGCCGACCAGCTGGTGCAGCACCGCGGAGAGCGGGCCGCGGTACGGGACCTGGCCCTCGATGCCCTCGGGGACCAGCTTGTCGTCCGAGGAGACCTCGGCCTGGAAGTAGCGGTCCTTGGAGTACGACATGCCCTGGCCGCGGGACTGCATCGCGCCGAGCGAACCCATGCCGCGGTACGACTTGAACTGCTTGCCGTTGATGAAGAGCAGCTCGCCGGGGCTCTCCTCACAGCCGGCCAGCAGGCTGCCGAGCATCACGGTGTCGGCGCCGGCCGCGAGGGCCTTGCCGATGTCGCCGGAGTACTGCAGGCCGCCGTCGCCGATGACCGGGACGCCCGCGGCCTGGCAGGCCACCGCCGCCTCGTAGATCGCGGTGACCTGCGGGACGCCGATGCCGGCGACCACGCGGGTGGTGCAGATGGAGCCGGGGCCGACGCCGACCTTGACGCCGTCGGCGCCCGCGTCGATCAGGGCCTGGGCACCGTCACGGGTGGCGATGTTGCCGCCGATGACATCCACCGAGACGCTCGACTTGATCTTGGAGATCCAGCTCAGCGCGTTGCTGTTGTGCCCGTGCGAGGTGTCCACGATCAGGAAGTCCACACCGGCCGCGACCAGGCCCTGGGCGCGCTCCAGCGCCTCCGGGCTGGCGCCGACGGCCGCGCCGACCAGCAGCCGGCCCTCGGCGTCCTTGGCGGCGAGCGGGTACTTCTCGGCCTTGACGAAGTCCTTGACGGTGATCAGGCCCTTGAGCCGGCCCTCGTCGTCGACCAGCGGAAGCTTCTCGATCTTGTGGCGGCGCAGCAGGCCGATCGCGTCCACGCCGGAGATGCCGACCTTGCCGGTGACCAGCGGCATCGGCGTCATGACCTCGCGCACCTGGCGCGAGCGGTCGCTCTCGAAGGCCATGTCGCGGTTGGTGACGATGCCGAGCAGCTTGCCCGCGGCGTCGGTGACCGGGACACCGCTGATGCGGAACTTGGCACAGAGCGCGTCCGCCTCGGCGAGCGTCGCGTCCGGGTGCACGGTGATCGGGTCGGTGACCATGCCGGACTCGGAGCGCTTCACGAGGTCGACCTGGTTGACCTGGTCCTCGATGGACAGGTTGCGGTGCAGCACGCCCACGCCGCCCTGCCGCGCCATGGCGATGGCCATCCGCGCCTCGGTGACCTTGTCCATGGCGGCGGACAGCAGCGGGATGTTGACCCGGACGTTGCGGGAGATCCGGGAGGCGGTGTCGACCTGGTTCGGGAGCACCTCGGAGGCGCCCGGCAGCAGCAGCACGTCGTCGTACGTGAGGCCGAGCATCGCGAATTTCTCGGGTACCCCTGCGGCGTTCAGAGTCATGACACCTTCCCAATGGTCTTGCCCGGCGAGTTGTTCAATGCTAGTGGACTCCGCGGGCATTCCCGGCGCCGAAGCCGGGACCCCGGGGAGCACCACCGGCGCTGGGACAGGTCCTACGCGCTGAGACCTCGGGGATCGCCGCCGGTCGACGCCTCCGCGGACTCCTCCGCGATGGCGCGCAGCCTGCTGAGGGCACGGTGCTGGGCGACCCGGACGGCTCCGGGCGACATCCCCAGCACCTGCCCGGTCTCCTCGGCGCTGAGGCCGACCGCGACCCGCAGCAGCACCAGTTCCCGCTGGTGCTCGGGAAGGTTGGCGAGCAGCTTCTTGGCCCAGGCCGCGTCGCTGCTGAGCAGTGCGCGCTCCTCGGGGCCGAGCGAGTCGTCCGGCTTCTCCGGCATCTCGTCGGAGGGCACGGCGGTGCTGCCCGGGCCGCGCATGGCGGCCCGCTGCAGATCCGCGACCTTGTGGGCGGCGATGGCGAAGACGAATGCCTCGAACGGCCGCCCCTGGTCGCGATAGCGCGGCAGCGCGCACAGCACGGCGAGGCAGACCTCCTGGGCGAGGTCGTCCACGAAGTGACGAGCATCACCGGGCAACCGGGACAAACGGCCGCGGCAATACCGCTCGGCCAGCGGGTGCACCAGGGCCAGCAGATCATGGGTCGCCTGCTCGTCACCATCGACCGCACGGCGGACGAGGGCGCCGAAGGCTGCGTTGTCGCCGTTGGCCTCGTCTCGCATCGGTCCATGGTGCATGGCCGCAGGACGTTCTGCCGCATCGCGTGAGTCCTTGTGCACCGAAGCGTTATGCGCGGGGGCGTCGGCCGCCTTCACGGCGTCCCCCCGCTGCCCCGCCCGCCGATCCCCGAGGAAGTCCATACGTCAAGCATGCGTCCTCGCTCGGGAAACCGGTACGAGCGGGGCGGCTCCACCCGTAAGCCCACCGCCCATGGCCCTGGTTCCTAGGCCGGGTCTGACAAATAGCGGCGTCCGCCCGAAGGGCGGGGCCCGGGGCGTCTGGTGCGTGCGATCGCAAGGCGGAGGGTCGTCCTCGTACCGGGGTACGTGGATGAGCCCGACAACGCAGCGAGCGTGCGTACCAGGCGTCCCGGGCCAGGCGGGATTTGTCAGACACGGCCTAGCGGACCAGGCCCCAGCGGAACCCGAGCGCCACGGCGTGGGCCCGGTCCGACGCACCGAGTTTCTTGAACAGCCGCCGGGCGTGCGTCTTGACGGTGTCCTCGGAGAGGAACAGCTCGCGGCCGATCTCGGCGTTGGACCGTCCATGGCTCATGCCCTCGAGCACCTGGATCTCGCGCGCGGTCAGGGTCGGCGCGGCGCCCATCTCGGCGGAGCGCAGCCGGCGCGGGGCCAGCCGCCAGGTCGGGTCGGCGAGCGCCTGGGTGACGGTGGCCCGCAGTTCGGCGCGCGAGGCGTCCTTGTGCAGGTACCCCCGGGCACCGGCCGCGACGGCGAGCGCCACGCCGTCCAGGTCCTCGGCGACGGTGAGCATGATGATGCGGGCGCCCGGGTCCGCCGAGAGCAGCCGGCGCACGGTCTCGACACCGCCGAGGCCGGGCATCCGGACATCCATGAGAATGAGGTCCGAGCGGTCGGCGCCCCAGCGGCGGAGGACTTCCTCGCCGTTGGCCGCGGTCGTTACACGCTCGACGCCGGGCACGGTCGCGACCGCGCGGCGCAGGGCCTCTCGGGCGAGCGGGGAGTCGTCACAGACGAGGACGGAAGTCATGCCCGCCCTCCGCAGCTGAACCGCGTCACGTTGAGCCTCCAGGCTGTACGAAACTTCACCGTTGGGGCTGACGGCGTCGGGCACCTGCCCGAATCGTTCGTCCGCCAACCACTTCCGCACTCTCAACGACCCTCACTCGAAAGAGTTACGGAGTTTGGCTGCCGTAGCCAGCACTCTACGTGAGGGAACGAATACGGATCAGCCGCATCGCAGGTCCAGAGGGCGCACTGGGATCGGGCCCGGAAGCACTTCGCGCGCCCACTTGCCGGACATGCATCCCGCCGAACGGGTCTTATGTCGGAGTTTGCACTATTTGGATGCTCTTTGGCGCATTGCACGGTGTTCGCGGCTAAATTTGTGATGAGTCATATTTACATCTACTTAGACAGTAGATGTACGGTCGAGAGCACCTGGAGCGTGTCCAGCCGGCAGCGACCGGACTCGGACGGTCCGGGCAGCGACCGGACAGGACCCTGGCTCCTCAACACACCCTTCGAGGGGATGAGCAATGGCAGACTTCTCCCGCCTTCCGGGCCCGAACGCCGATCTATGGGACTGGCAGCTCGTCGCGGCTTGCCGCGGCGTCGACAGCTCCCTGTTCTTCCACCCAGAAGGCGAGCGCGGCGCCGCCCGAAGCGCCCGCGAGGCCTCCGCCAAGGAGGTCTGCATGCGGTGCCCGGTACGCGCGGAGTGCGCGACGCACGCGCTGGCCGTACGGGAGCCCTACGGAGTGTGGGGCGGGCTGACGGAGGATGAGCGCGAAGAGATGATGGGCCGCTCGCGGCACCGGCTGCTCACCATGCAGCCGACGAACTGAAGAATCGTTTCTTCGGCGCGTATGCGCGTCCCGCGCGGGTTCGGCACGTCCCGTGCGCGACGTCGGCGCCTCCGGCGCGCGGCTTCGTCGCCTGTGGCCGGCTTCCGCACTCGTCCGCGCGGCTTCCGCGGTTCTCCGCGCGGCTACGGGCACAGCCGTGCCTGCCAGGCCCGGGCGGGTGTGACGCCCTGACCTACCGCAGGCCCGCCCGCGCGAGGCGGCCGAGCATCATGTCCACGGCCGGCACATGGGCCAGGTCGGGCAGTGTGAGGGCCACCACCTCACGCTGCACGGCCGGAAGCACCTCCAGCACCGCGACGCCCTTGGGGCGCACCGCCTCCAGCGCCAGCTCCGGCAGCACCGCCACCCCGAGCCCGGCCGCGACCAGGCCCACCACCGCCGGATAGTCGTCCGTCGCGAAGTCGATGCGCGGGGTGAAGCCCGCGCGCTCGCACACCTCCACCAGATGGCGGCGGCAGCGCGGGCAGCCCGCGATCCACTCCTCCTCCGCCAGCTCCTCGATGCGCACCGGCCGGTCCCCGGCCGCGAGCCGGTGCCCGGCGGGCACCAGGCCGACCAGCCGGTCGGTCAGCAGCGGCCGGACGACCAGGTCGTCCCACTGCTCCTCCGCAGCGGTCGGCAGATCCACGTAGCGGAACGCCAGCGTGATGTCGCAGTCCCCCGCACGGAGCATCTCCACCGACTTCGGCGGCTCCGCCTCCACCAGCGAGATCTTCGTGCCGGGGTGCGCGGCGCGCATCCCCGCGACCGCGGTGGGCACCAGCGTCGAGCTGCCCGACGGGAACGACGACAGCCGCACCCGTCCGGCGCGCAGCCCCGCGATGGCCGCGACCTCCTCCTCGGCGGCCGTCAGGCCCGCCAGGATCCCGGCCGCGTGCCGGACCAGCGCCTCGCCGGCCTCCGTCAGCCGCATCTCCCGGCCGGTCCTGATCAGCAGGGTGGTCCCGGCGGACAGCTCCAGGGCCTTCATCTGCTGACTGACTGCGGGCTGGGTACAGCCCAGCTCCCGGGCGGCGGCGGAGAACGAACCGGTCCTGGCCACGGCGCGGAGCACCCTGAGATGACGTGCCTCGATCATGCTTCAACCATAAGCGATACTTGGGGATACTTCGAAGTTATTGGTCGTGGACTTTGAGAGCGGGGCGCGGCAGGCTCAGGAGGCATGGACTCCCTACCGAACTCCGGGCCGGCCGGCGGCGCGTTCTCCTCGATCGCGCCGGGCATCACGTACCTGAACACCGCCACCATGGGGCTGCCGCCCACCCGGACGGCCGAAGCCCTGCGTACCGCCATCGACGACTGGGCCGCCGGGCGGCCGCCCCTCGACCGGTACGAGGCCGCCGTCGGCGCCGCCCGCGCGTCGTTCGCCCGGCTGCTGTCCACCTCCGTCGACCGGGTCGCCATCGGCTCGACCGTCTCCACGAGCGTCGGCAAGATCGCCGCGGCGCTGCCGGCGGGCTCCGAAGTGCTCGTCGCCGACGGCGACTTCAGCTCCCTGGTGAACCCGTTCGCCGGCCGCGGTGACCTGGCCCTGCGCTCCGTCCCGCTGGCCGGCCTGGCGGCCGAGGTGCGGCCGGGGACGGCGCTCGTCGCCGTCAGCGCCGTCCAGTCGGCCGACGGCCGCGTCGCCGACCTCCCGGCGATCCGCGCCGCGGCCGCCGCGCACGGCGCCCGCACCCTCGTCGACGCCACCCAGGCGGCCGGCTGGCTCCCCCTGCGCGCCGACGACTACGACTACCTCGTCTGCGGCTCCTTCAAGTGGCTCCTCGGCGCGCACGGCGTCTCCTTCCTCACCGTCCGCCCCGGCACCGAGGACGGCCTCTCCCCCGCGTTCGCCGGCTGGTACGCGGGGGACGACCCCTGGGCGGAGTGCTACGGCCCGATCGCCCGACTGGCGACGACGGCGCGGCAGTTCGACGCGTCGCCGGCGTATCTGGGGTTCGTGGCGGTGGCGGAGTCGCTGGCGCTGATCGAGGAGGCGGGGGTGGAGGCGATCCACGCGCATGACGTGTCGCTGGCTACGGCGTTCCGGGACGGGATGGCGGAGTTGGGGTTCCCGGCGATCGGGGAGGGTGGGTCGGCGATCGTGTCGGTTCCGGGGTTGCCGGGTTGGGTGGCGGGGCGGTTGGAGGAGGCGGGGGTGGAGTTGGCGGCGCGGGCGGGGAATCTGCGGTTCGCGTTTCATCTGTACAACGGGTCTGCGGATGTGGAGCGGGTGTTGGGCGTTCTGCGGGCGGGGTGACGGAGTCGGGGGCCTCACGTCACAGCCCGTCTGTGCGGGTCGTGGGCGGGAACACCGCCCTCGGGTCCCTTGCGCCTGCGCGCCGAGTCTGCGGACGGGTGCCGACGCGCATCCGCCCATACGAGCAAGGGGCGGGGGGGTGGAGAAAGCCCGCCGCAGGCGCAACGGCGGGACAGGCGCCGACGTACCCGCACCCCGCCGGCAGGCGTGTGGCGCAACGGCGGGGCGAGGGCTGACGTACCCGCGCCCCCGACGCCTATCGTCGAAGCATGCTGCTGCTATCTGTCAATGTGGGCCGGCCGCAGGCCAATCCCTGGAAGGGAATCGCCGCGACCGGCATCGACAAGCGTCCCGTGACCGGCCCGGTGGCCGTGGCGGCGCCCGGGGCGAAAGGCACCGGGGCCGTGGGGCTCGCCGGGGACCGCGTCCATGACGTGAAGCATCACGGTGGGAACGATCAGGCCGTGTACGCCTACGCACGGGAGGACCTCGACGGGTGGGAGCGGGTGCTCGGGCGGGAGCTGCCCAGCGGGGTGTTCGGGGAGAACCTCACGACATCCGGGGTGGATGTGAACGGCGCGCTCATCGGGGAGCGGTGGCGGGTGGGGGCCGGGGTGGTGCTGGAGGTGTCGTGTCCGCGGATTCCGTGTGTGACGTTCGAGGGCTGGCTGGACCGGCCGGGATGGCTCAAGCGGTTCACCGCGGCCGCGGTGCCCGGGGCGTATCTGCGGGTGGTCACGGCGGGCGAGATCTGCGCGGGGGACGCGGTGGAGGTCGTCGGGCGGCCGGAGCACGAGGTGACGGTCGCGCTGGCGTTCCGGGCGCTGACCGGAGAGCCGGAGCTGCTGCCGCGGCTGGTCGTCGCGGACGCGCTGCCCGCCGGGGATCTCGAGCGGATCCGCAGGAGGGTCGCCGGACGGGGGCCGCGAACGTAAGGTGCTTTGCATGTCGCGACTCCTGTCACTCAATATCGGCCGCCTGATGGCCGTCGGCTACTCGGATCGTGGGACGACCGGGATCGACAAACGGCCCGTCGACGGCCCGGTGGCGGTGGCCGACCCCGGGCCGCAGGGAGTGGCGGGCAGCGGGCTGGCGGGGGACGACATCATCGACCGGCGGTTCCACGGCGGGGACGACCAGGCCGTGTACGCGTTCGCGCGGGAGGACCTGGACCGGTGGGAGCGGGTGCTCGGGCGGGAGCTGCCCAGCGGGGTGTTCGGGGAGAACTTCACGACGGCCGGGGTGGAGGTCAACTCCGCGGTGATCGGGGAGCGCTGGCGCGTCGGTGAGGTGGTGCTGGAGGTGACCTCGCCGCGGATACCGTGCCGCACCTTCGCCGGGTGGTTGGACGAGAAGGGGTGGGTCAAGCGCTTCACCCAGGACCGCAGGCCCGGTGCCTTTCTGCGGGTCGTCGAGCCGGGTTCGGTGCGGGCGGGTGACGGGATCACCGTGCTGTCGCGACCCGATCACGAGGTGACCGTCGAGTTCCTGTTCCGGGCGATGACGACGGAGTCGGAGCTGCTGCCGCGGACGCTGGTGGCGATCGACCTGATCAACAGGTCGTACGCGGAATCGATCCGCAAGCGGCTCGGCTAACTTCATGGCATGACGACTTCACTGATCACCGGCTCGACGGCAGGGATCGGCGCCGCCTTCGCGCGCCGGCTGGCGGCCGATGGGCACAACCTGGTGCTGGTGGCCCGGGACGCCGAGCGGCTGCGGAAGCAGGCGGCCGAACTGCACGATCGGCACGGCATCGAGGCGGAGGTGCTCTCCGCCGACCTGTCGCGGGACGACGGGATCGCGGCCGTCGAGTCACGGCTCGCGGACCGGTCCGATGCGGTGGATCTGCTCATCAACAACGCCGGGTTCGGCAACAAGGGGCGCTATCTCGAGGTCTCGATGGCCGATGAGCTGACCATGCTCAAGGTGCACTGCGAGGCGGTGCTGCGGCTGACGAGCGCGGCGGCGGACGGCATGCGGGAGCGGGGACGTGGCGGCGTGGTGAACGTCGCGTCGGTCGCCGCCTTCGTGCCGCGCGGGACGTACGGGGCGAGCAAGGCGTGGGTCGTGCAGTTCACGCAGGGCGCGTCGAAGGATCTGGCGGGGACCGGCGTACGGCTGATGGCGCTCTGCCCCGGCTTCGTGCGGACCGAATTCCATGAGCGTGCCGGGATGGGGACGGACAACATCCCGGGCTGGATGTGGCTGGACGCGGACAAGCTGGTCGCGACGGCGCTCAAGGACCTGGCCCGCGGGAAGACGCTGTCCGTGCCGGACCCGAGGTACAAGACGCTGATGGGCCTGGTGAAGCTGGCGCCGCGCGGCCTGCTCGGCGGGGTCACCTCCAGGACGGGCCGCAAGTACGGGCCGCAGTAGCCGCTGCCCGGCGGTATCTGCGGAAGGCGCATTTCTCACTAAAATGGACGTATCCCACCCGGCTCGGGAGGTACGCCATGCACTTCACGCAGATCATCGACTTCAAGACCGACCAGTTCGACGACATGAACCAGCTCATGGACCGCTGGGTCGAACAGACCAAGGGCAAGCGGACCGCGAGCCACAGCGTCATCGGCAAGGACCGCGCCGACGCGTCCCACTACGTCGAGATCGTGGAATTCCCGTCGTACGAAGAGGCGATGAAGAATTCCCAGCTCCCGGAGACGGAGCGGATCTTCCAGGAGATGGTGGCGCTCTGCGACGGGATGCCCACGTTCACGGACCTGGACGTGGTCCGGGACGAGCAGCTCAACAAGGCGGCCTGCCGCCGGTTCTTCGAAGAGATCGCCAATGACGGCAATCTGGACGCCATCGAGGAGATCTTCGCGGCCGACTACCGCGATCACGACCCCAACAACGAGACGCCCACCATGGGAACCGCCGCCCTGCGCGAGGAAGTCGCCGGATACCGGGCGGGATTCGACTTCCGGTTCACGATCGACGACCAGCTCGCCGAAGGGGACCGCGTGGCGAACCGGTGGACCTGGACCGCCACGCACGTCGCGGAGTTCCGCGGCATGCCGGCCACCGACCGGCAGGCCCAGATGACCGGCCAGACGGTCTTCCGGTTCCAGGACGGGATGATCGTGGAAGCCTGGTGGAACCACGACATGCTCGGCCTGCTGACCAAGCTCGGCGTGATCGAGATGCCTCACTAGCGCCCGGTACGGCGAAAGGCCCCTGCTCCCGCCGGGCGGCGGGAGCAGGGGCCTTCGTGCGACAGAGCGCGGCTACGACGTCAGTGCGAGTGGCCGTGGCCGCCGTGGCCGGCGTCGCCCTCGTCCTCGGCCGGCTTCTCGACGACCAGGGTCTCGGTCGTGAGCAGCAGGGCCGCGATGGAAGCGGCGTTCTCCAGCGCGGAGCGGGTGACCTTGACCGGGTCGATGACGCCGGCCTTCACGAGGTCGCCGTACTCGTTGGTGGCGGCGTTGAAGCCGTGACCGGCCTCCAGCTCCGCGACCTTGGCGGTGATGACGTAGCCCTCGAGGCCCGCGTTCTCCGCGATCCAGCGAAGCGGCTCGACGGCGGCGCGGCGGACGACCGCGACACCCGTGGCCTCGTCGCCGGACAGGCCGAGGTTGCCCTCAAGGACCTTGACGGCGTGGACGAGAGCGGAGCCACCGCCGGAGACGATGCCCTCCTCGACCGCGGCGCGGGTCGCCGAGATGGCGTCCTCGAGACGGTGCTTCTTCTCCTTGAGCTCCACCTCGGTGGCCGCGCCGACCTTGATGACGCAGACGCCGCCGGCGAGCTTCGCGAGGCGCTCCTGGAGCTTCTCGCGGTCCCAGTCGGAGTCGGTGGCGGCGATCTCGGCCTTGATCTGGCCGACACGGCCGTCGATCTCGGCCTTGTCACCGGCACCATCGACGATGGTGGTGTCGTCCTTGGAGATGGTCACGCGGCGGGCGGTGCCCAGCAGGTCGAGACCGGCCTGGTCGAGCTTGAGGCCGACCTCTTCGGCGATGACGGTCGCACCGGTGAGGGTGGCGATGTCGCCGAGCATGGCCTTGCGGCGGTCACCGAAGCCCGGGGCCTTCACCGCGACGGCGTTGAAGGTGCCGCGGATCTTGTTGACGACGAGGGTGGAGAGCGCCTCGCCCTCGACGTCCTCGGCGATGATCAGCAGGGGCTTGGACGCGCCGGCCTGGATGACCTTCTCCAGCAGCGGCAGCAGGTCCTGGATCGAGGAGATCTTGCCCTGGTGGATCAGGATGTACGGGTCGTCGAGGACGGCCTCCATACGCTCCTGGTCGCTGACGAAGTAGGGCGACAGGTAGCCCTTGTCGAAGGCCATGCCCTCGGTGAAGTCCAGCTCCAGGCCGAAGGTGTTGGACTCTTCGACGGTGATGACACCGTCCTTGCCGACCTTGTCCATCGCCTCGGCGATGAGCTCGCCGACCTGCTTGTCCTGGGCGGACAGCCCGGCGACGGCCGCGATGTCTTCCTTGCCCTCGATCGCGCGGGCGGTCTTCAGCAGCTCCTCGGAGACAGCCTTGACCGCGGCGTCGATGCCCTTCTTCAGGGAGGCGGGGGAAGCGCCGGCGGCGACGTTGCGCAGGCCCTCGCGGACCAGTGCCTGGGCCAGCACGGTGGCGGTGGTGGTGCCGTCACCCGCGATGTCGTTGGTCTTGGTCGCCACCTCCTTCACGAGCTGGGCGCCAAGGTTCTCGTACGGGTCGTCGAGCTCGACCTCACGGGCGATGGTGACACCGTCGTTGGTGATGGTCGGCGCGCCGAACTTCTTGTCGATGACGACGTTGCGGCCCTTGGGACCGATCGTCACCTTCACGGTGTCGGCAAGCTTGTTGACGCCACGCTCAAGGGCGCGACGGGCGTCCTCGTCAAACTTAAGGATCTTCGGCACTGCGTCCTACCTCGTCTTTTCCTCGTCAAAGACCAAACCCCGGGCGCCGGGTCAGTAGACACGGATACCCGGGGAAGGTCACGGCTGCTGCTAGTGGTGAAGCAGACCTACTTCTCGATGACCGCGAGAACGTCGCGGGCCGAGAGGACGAGGTACTCCTCGCCGTTGTACTTCACCTCGGTGCCGCCGTACTTGCTGTACAGCACGACGTCGCCGACGGAAACGTCGAGCGGAAGACGGTTACCGTCCTCGAAGCGGCCCGGGCCCACGGCCAGGACGACGCCCTCCTGGGGCTTCTCCTTGGCGGTGTCCGGGATGACCAGGCCGGAGGCCGTGGTCTGCTCAGCCTCGAGCGCCTGGACCACGATGCGGTCCTCGAGCGGCTTGATGGCAACCTTGCTGCTGGCGGTCGTCACGTTCCGACCTCCCCCTTCAAAGGGCTAACGGGAGTGTCTGTCTGGGTGGCGACCTGGTAGGCCCGTCGTCGCGGGTGCCGGACCTGCCCGTCGCTGTTGTGCTGGCACTCGGCAGTGCTGAGTGCCAGCACCGAGACTAGGACGGCTTTAGCACTCGGTCAAGCGGAGTGCCAACGGAGCGCCGCCGGAACGGTGCCGGACGCCTCCGGACTGGAGGACAATCGAAGCGTGGATCTTGACGCGCTCTCCTACCTGCTGACCCCCGCCGGGCAGGCCCTGCTGGGGTCGCTGCGCGACTACGACCCCGCCCGCGAACTGGCGGAGGCGACCCGGCTGCGGCGTGAACACCCCGCGGAACTGGTGTCGGCGGCGCTCGGCCAGGCCCGGCTGCGGCAGCGCGCGGAGGCGAAGTTCGGGGCGGACGCGTACCGGATGTACTTCACCCCCGACGGAGTGGAACAGGCCACCCGCACCGAGGTGGCGGAGTACCGGGCGGAGTGCTTCACAGCGCTGGGCGTACGGCGGCTGGCCGATCTGTGCTGCGGGATCGGCGGGGACGCCATCGCGCTCGCCCGGGCCGGCGTGGCGGTGCTGGCGGTCGACCGGGACCCGCTGACCTGCGCGGTCGCACGGGCCAACGCGGAGTCGCTGGGCCTCGCCGACCTCATCGAGGTGCGCTGCGCCGATGTGACCGAGATCGCCACCAGCGGCTACGACGCCGTCTTCGTGGATCCTGCCCGGAGGGGAGGCAGATCAGGAGGGGTCTCGCGCAGCCAGTCGGTGAGGGGTGGTGGCCGGGCGACGGGTGGGCGGATCTTCGACCCTGAGTCGTACTCGCCGTCGCTGTCCTGGGCGATCGGGGCGGCCCGCGAGGTGCCGGTGGCGGCCCTGAAGGTCGCGCCGGGCATCCCGCACGAGGCCGTACCCGACGACGCCGGGGCGGAGTGGATCTCCTACCGCGGTGATGTGAAGGAGGCCGTGCTGTGGTTCGGGAAGAACCCCGGCTCGGTGAGCGCGACCCTGCTGCCGTCCGCGGGCACCCTGTGGACCGGCGCCCCGCTCCCCGACCCGCCGGCCGGCCCGGTCGGCCGGTACCTCCACGAGCCGGACGGCGCGGTGATCCGCGCGCACCTGGTCGCCGAGGTCGCGGAACAGGTCGGCGGCCGGCTGATCGACGAGACGATCGCGTACATCACCGCCGACGAGCTGCGCCCGACACCGTTCGCGACGGCGTACGAGATCACCGACGTGCTGCCGTTCGGCCTGAAGAAGCTGAAGGCGCTGCTGCGGCAGCGCGGTGTGGGCGTCGCCGTCATCAAGAAGCGCGGCTCCGCCATCGAGCCGGAGGACCTGCGCAAGAAGCTGAAGCTGGAGGGCCCGCACTCCGTCACGGTCTTCCTCACCCGCGTGGCGGGCGCACCGTCGATGCTGCTGGGCCGGCCGGTGAACGAGCCGTAGGCCGACCGGTGTCGGGCGGCACCGGGCATCGCCTGACGCGGCATCATCCGCGCCGGTAGCCTGCAGCCGACTGCTGATGAACCGGGGGGCCGGGATGGATGAACTGAGGCCGGGCGACCCGCGCAGGGTCGGACCGTACGAGCTGCAGAAGCGGCTCGGCGCGGGGGGCATGGGCGAGGTGTATCTCGGCCGGTCGCGCAGCGGCCGGGCGGTCGCCGTCAAGCTCGTCCGGGCCGAGATCGCCGCGGATCCCGGCTTCCGCAGCCGGTTCCGCCGGGAGGTGGACGCGGCACGCGCGGTGTCCGGCTTCTGGACGGCGTCGGTCGTGGACGCCGATCCGGAGGCGGAACGGCCCTGGGTGGCCAGCCAGTATCTGGAGGCGCCCGACCTCGGCGTCCTGGTGCAGCGGGACGGACCGCTGCCGGAGGCCGAACTCCGGGCGCTGGGCGCGGGGCTGACGGAGGCGCTGGCCTCGGTGCACGCGGCCGGCCTGGTGCACCGCGACCTCAAGCCGGGCAACGTGCTGATGGTCGACGACGGACCGCGGGTCATCGACTTCGGGATCTCCAAGGCGCTGGAGGGCGCCACGATGCTCACCGGGACGGGCGCGGTGATCGGCACGCCGGGGTTCATGTCCCCCGAGCAGGCCACCGGCGGCCGGGTGGGCGCGGAGAGCGATGTCTTCTCGCTCGGCTCGGTCCTGGTGTTCGCGGCCACCGGCCGGGCGCCCTTCGGGACGGGGACGGTTCCGGCGCTGCTGTACCGGGTGGTGCACGACGAGCCGGATCTCAGCGGGGTGCCGGACGCCCTGCGGCCGGTGGTCGCCGCCTGCCTCGCCAAGGACCCCCGGGAGCGCCCGGGAACGGATTCCCTGATCGATACGCTGACCGCCGCCCGCGAAGCCCCGCCGGCACACCGGCCGACCGTCGTGGCACCGGCCGCCACCCCACCCGCCGCCGTCGCGCCCGTCGTCGTACCCTCGGTCGCCCCAGCCGCCGCCGCGCCGACCGCCACCGCGCCGCAGGTCGCCGAGCGCAAAGCCGGGCCGGTCCGCGCCCGGGCCAAGACGCCGGCTCCGGGCAGGTATGAACTCGCGCAGCAGGCACCGGTGTCCGGCGGACCGGGCCTGGCCGGCAACGCGGGGATCTTCACGATCGCGCTGGTCCTGTCCTCGGTGGCCGAGGTGGGGTTGATCGGCAACCAGGTGACCATGATGAGCCTCATCGTGGTCGCGCTGCTCACCACGGTCCTGACGTGGGCGCTGCGCGCCCTGGTCAGGGCTCGGCGCACGGCCGCCGTCTCGGTCGGCCTGGACGCGGCCGGGCTGCGACTGCGGCACGGCAGGGCCGAATGGTCCCGGCCGTGGTCCGAGGTGCAGGAGGTCGCGCTCGTCCGTACCCGGGCCACGGTGAGCCGGCGCGCCGGCTTCCTCCTGCGGGCGACCGTTCCGGCCGGCAGCCTGCGGGCCGTCCCGCCCCAGGAGTTCGGTGTGGATTCCGGGGCCGCGGGCGTCACCGTCGCGGCGGCGCGGCGCAGCGCGGGGCTCACCCTGCGGCTGGACCCCGCCGAGGCGCGGGAGCTGTCCACGGCGCTGCGGCGGTACGCGAGCCGCGCCTACCGGCCCGAGCCGGAGAGCAAAGGCTGACGGCTCAGACGTAGTCCTCGAGGCGCGCCACGGTGAAGCCCTGCTCGGAGATCATGCGCAGCATGTTGGCGGTCATCTCCGTCATGGAGGTGCCCTTGAGCTCGGACGGGCCGCGGAAGTGGGCCAGGATGATGTCGCCGGGGTGCAGTTTCTTGTCGGCGCGCTGGTACTGCATGCCCTTGATCTGCATGGACTCGCGCCACAGGATGAGCGCCTGGAGTCCGCAGGACTTCGCGGCGGTCTTGGTGGCCTCGTTCAGGTTGCCGTAGGGCGGCCGGAAGAGGCGGGGCGTGGTGCCGTACTCGGCCTTCAGCTTCGTCTGCTGGGTGCATATCTCGTGACGCTGGGCGGACTCCGACTCGGTCCGCAGGTTCGGGTGCGTCAGCGTGTGGTTCTGTATCGGGTTGCCGAGCTTCTGGAGCGGCTTGAAGTAGCCGTAGTCGCTCCGGATGATGTCGTCGGTCAGGAACATCGTGAAGGGGATCTTCAGCTCGCCCATCATGGTGACGAACTTTGGGTCCTTCTCCGCGCCGTCGTCGAAGGTGACGAAGACGATCTTCTCCTTGGTGGGGATGTCGCTGACCACCGGCGGCGTACCGGAACCGGTCTTCACCGGCTTCACCTTCGGCGGGGCCGGGGCCGGTGCCATCGGCTTGATCTTCCACTTGCGGAACGCGGCGGCGGTGTCCGCACCGTCGCCGGGGGCGGTGCTCCCGTCGGACGACGGGGCGGCGGAAGGTCCGGTCCCGGAAGTCGCCGGCGCGGCCTTCGGCGTGGACGAAGCCGTCGAGCACCCGGTGACGAGCAGGAGACCGGAAACGATCAGTCCCGCCGCTTTTATGTGCATATGTGAACCCTATGCTGTTCGTTCAAAACGCCATCTGTGTACTGAACGATGCAGAAAAGCGGCCGGGGGTTCCGCCAGCTCGGGCAACTCGGCCTCGTAGGGCGCGTCCCACCAGGTGATGACGAGCACCCGGTCACCAGGTGCGGAGAAGTGCTCGCGGCGCAGCGGGGCCGGTGCCAGCTCCTGGGCGCGGACCCATTCCAGCAGCTCGGCACCGCGCCCCTCGGCGGCCCGCGCCTCCCACATCAGGGCGACGGTCATCAGTACAGGTTGTCCTTGCTCAGCTCGTGCACATGGTCGTGCGAGTGGGTGTGCTCCTCCGGGTGCGGGTGCGAGTGGCCCGGTACGGAGACCTCGGTGACGGGCAGGGAGGAGTCGGCCGGCAGGTCCCAGGTCGAGGACGGCCGGTTGCGCGCCACCATCTCCGCGCCGAGCGCCGCGACCATGGCGCCGTTGTCCGTGCACAGTGCCCGGCGCGGCACCCGCAGCACGATGCCAGCGTCCTCGCAGCGCTCCAGTGCCAGAGACCGCAGCCGTGAGTTCGCCGCGACCCCGCCGCCGATCATCAGGTGGTCCACGCCGTGCTCCTTGCAGGCCCGGATCGCCTTACGGGTCAGCACGTCCACCACGGCCTCCTGGAAGGACGCGGCGACATCCGCCACCGGCACGTCCAAGCCGTCCCGGCGCTGCGCCTCGACCCAGCGCGCGACGGCCGTCTTCAGGCCGGAGAACGAGAAGTCGTACGGCGCGTCGCGCGGGCCGGTCAGGCCGCGCGGGAACCTGATGGCCTTCGGGTCGCCGTCGCGGGCGTGCCGGTCGACGGCCGGGCCGCCGGGGAAGCCGAGGCCCAGCACCCGGGCGACCTTGTCGAACGCCTCGCCCGCCGCGTCGTCGATCGTCGAGCCCAGCGGCCGCACATCACTGGTGATGTCCGGGGCGAGCAGCAGCGACGAGTGCCCGCCGGAGACCAGCAGCGCCATCGTCGGCTCGGGCAGCGCGCCGTGCTCCAGCTGGTCCACGCAGATGTGCGACGCGAGGTGGTTGACGCCGTAGAGCGGCTTGCCGAGCGCGTAGGCGTACGCCTTGGCGGCGCTCACGCCCACCAGCAGCGCGCCCGCGAGCCCGGGGCCCGCGGTGACGGCGATGCCGTCGAGGTCGCTCGCGGCGACCCCCGCCTCCTTCAGGGCGCGCTGGATCGTGGGGACCATCGCCTCCAGATGCGCCCGGCTGGCGATCTCGGGCACCACGCCGCCGTAGCGCGCGTGGTCGTCGACGCTGGACGCCACCGCGTCGGCGAGCAGGGTGTGCCCCCGGACGATGCCGACACCGGTCTCGTCGCAGGAGGTCTCGATGCCGAGGACAAGCGGCTCGTCAGCCATCAGTAGTGGTTCCTTGTACGGAGGAGGGTTCGGTCATACGCATCACGAGGGCGTCGACGTTGCCCGGTTGGTAGTAACCCTTGCGGAAGCCGATCGGCTCGAAGCCGAAGCGCTCGTAGAGCCGTTGGGCGCGGAGGTTGTCGACCCGGACCTCGAGCAGCACCTCGTGGCACTCGAAGGCCGTGGCCTGGTGCATCAGGTCGGCGAGCAGCCGGGCGCCCAGGCCGGTGCCCCACTGGTCGCGGGCGGCGGCGATGGTCTGCACGTCGCCGGTCCCGGCGATCGCCGCGAGTCCCGCGTAGCCGACCAGCCGGCCCCCACCGCCGGTGACGGCGGCAGCGTCCTCGGCGACGTCTTCAGCGACGTCCTCGGCCACGATGTAGTGCCTGGTGGCCAGCGGGTGCCGCGCGTCGGCCAGCTCGGACCAGAACATGCCGCGCGACCAGGCGTCCTCGGGGAAGAGCTCCAGTTCCAGCTCCATCACCCGGTCCAGGTCCCACCAGCGCATCTCGCGCAGTGTCACCGTCACTTGGGCAGGACCGCCTTGTAGCCGGCCGGCACCTGCGCGTCGGGCCGCCGCAGGTACAGCGGCAGCGGGGGCGCGAACTCCGCGCCCTCCGCGAGCCGCAGGGCACCGAGCGCGGCCAGCGCGCCGGCGGACTGGTGCTCAGGCGCCCGTACGTCCGTGAAGACCTCCGGGTACAGCGCGGCCCCGGCGCCGACGGCGGGCAGCCCCGCGACCGCCTGCGCGATATCGGCGGGACGGTCGACGGCGGGCTCGGTCACAGGCTCGCGGGGGCTGTCGTAGCGGGCCCAGTAGACCTCTTTGCGGCGGGCGTCGGTGGCCACCACGAAGGGGCCCTCGACGCCGGCCAGACCGGCCGCGTACGCGATCCCGTCCAGGGTGCAGATGCCGTGCACCGGCACCCCGAGCGCGTCGCCGAACGCGGCGGCGGTCACCAGGCCGACCCGCAGCCCCGTGTACGGCCCGGGGCCGGTCCCGACGACGATGCCGGTCACATCGCCGATCGCCGCCCCGGCCTCGCCCAGCACCCGGTCGACGGCCGGCATGAGGAGTTCTCCGTGCCGCCGGGCGTCGACGACCGTCGATTCGGCGAGCACCCGCCCGCCGTCGTGGAGCGCGGCGGTCACAGCGGGCGTAGCGGTGTCAAAAGCAAGCAGAAGCACGGTGACACCCTACGGCCCCGCCCCATCCCCCGGGTCGGCCGCGGTGGCGGTGGGGGCGGTGGCCCAGGCCGCCACACCGGGCACAACACCCGGCCGCCCGGCGCCCGCTCGCGCGGTCATCGGGCGGGCCCCGGCTGCTAACGTCGACCACAGCCCGCAAACCCCTCCGGAGGAGCGAACCAACCGTGCCAAGGATCGGGTCGGGGACCCTCGTGACAGGCCTCACCGCTGCCGCGCTCGCCGTCATCGCCGTACTGGCCGTCCAGGCCTCCGGTTCCGCGGCGGACCACCCCGTGACGGCCCGCCCCTCGAGCCCGGCCGCCACCGCGCCCACGGCCAAGGTGCCGCCGGTCACCCAGGTGCCGGTGCTGCCCGCGAACACCGGCAGCGGCAAGCGCGTGGTCTACGGGCTGGCGGCCAAGCGGGTCTGGCTGGTGAACGGCGCCAACAAGGTGGTGCGCACCTACGTCGTCGCGCCGGGCAGCGTCGATCCGGCCCCCGGCCGCTACAAGGTCACCTCGCGCACCGCGCGCGGCACCGGCGGTGACGGGATCGCGATCGAGCACGTCGTGCGGTTCGCGACCGTCGGCGCCACCGTCATCGGCTTCAGCGCGGCGGTGGACGCCTCGATGCCCAGCCCGGACCCGCAGAAGAAGACCGGCGGTATCCGTGAGACGCCCGCCGACGGTGACGAGCTGTGGAAGCTCGCGGTGATCGACACCAAGATCGTCGTCGTCCGCTGATCAAGCGCTCAAGGACGCGAATTCCACCGTTCGAGTGAAGGGCGGCCGGCTGTTACGCCGCGTCGCGGCGTTCCCCGTCGTTCTCGTCGGGCGGGGTGGACACAGCCGTCGCCGCCGCACCCGCGGCCAGCAGCTCGCTCATCGACGGCAGTGCGGGGATCGCGGGACCGGTGGGAACTCCGGGGACCACGGGGGCAGCCGGGACCGCGGGGACTGCGGCGGGCTTCGGCGCGTCCGAAGTGCCATGAGCCGGCATGCGTGCCTCCTGAGGGAATGTAGGCAGCCTCGACCAACATCTGCACTCCCATGCGACCACGCCGGGCCACCCGCGCGCAACATCTTCCCGACACGCTGTCGGAACGCCTCCCCGCCGGGCTAGGCCCCGAGCGGTGAAAGGTCCTGGTTGACCCAGCGTCGGCCGATACCGGTGACGGTCACCTCGCGCACGTCGTCGACATCGCTCTCGGCGTCGACGTCGGCGCCGGGATCCGCGTCAGCGCCGGCGTCGTGCTGCCCGGCCGTGCCGAGCGTCCGGGAGATGACGACCTGCAGCCGGGCCTCGGACAGCTCCTCGACCTTGCCCTCGCCCCATTCGACGACCACCACCGATTCCGGCAGCGAGACGTCGAGGTCCAGGTCCTCCATCTCGTCGAGCCCGCCGCCCAACCGGTACGCGTCCACGTGCACCAGGGCGGGCCCGCCGCTGAGCGACGGATGCACCCGGGCGATCACGAAGGTCGGCGAGGTCACCGCCCCCCGCACCCCGAGGCCCTCCCCCAGGCCGCGGGTCAGCGTCGTCTTGCCCGCGCCCAGTTCGCCACTGAGCAGCACCAGGTCACCGGGGAGCAGCAGACCGGCGAGAGCCCGGCCCAACTCCCGCATACGGTCGGGGGTCCTGACCGTGAGACGGACGGATACGGGGTCGTCAGCGGTGTGCTGACCGTGCAGCGGTTCCATGTCCGCGAATGCTACGCGGCGTGGCGGAGGCGAGGGCCTGGCCGGCCGATCATGGGCGGGCAAGGCGTCGTCTGGTGCGGTGCCTCGCAAGGCGCCGGAGCACCTGCATACCGGTCTGTATTCAGGTGTTTCGGCAACGCCGCGAGGGGCCGTGCCAGGCGGCGAAAGGGCCGCTCGTGATCGGCCGGCCAGGCCCTATGCCTCCTGTGCCGCCTGCTGCACCTCTTGAGAGAGCCCCAGTTCTCTGACCGTCTGCGGCAGCGGGGCCTGGACGGCGTCCGCCGCGCGGGCCAGCAGGGCGGCCAGATGGGCGTTCACCAGTTCCGGGTACTCCAGCATCACCAGGTGACCGGCGTTCTCGACGATCACCAGTTCCGCGGCCGGCAGCCGCTCCGCGATGTCGGCGCTGTGGTCGCTCGGGGTGAGCAGGTCCTTGTCCCCGGCCAGTACGAGCGCGGGCTTGCCGTCCAGGACGGCCAGCGCGTCCGCCTTCTCGTGCTGGATGAACGCCGGGTAGAACTCGGCGACGACGTCGATCGGCGTCCCCTCGATCAGCCGCTCGGCGAACCGGCCCACCGACGCGTCGACGTCCGAGGCGAACGAGTACCGCTTCACGATGCCCGCGAAGAGGTCCGCGGTGGCCCGCCGCCCGCGTTCCACCAGATCCACCTGCGTGCCGAGGATCCGCAGCACGCCGGGCGCCAGCGCCCGGAACGCCCGTGCCCCGGCGGCCGGCAGCCCCATCGTCATCGCCGCCAGCTTCCCCGCTGACGTGCCGATGAAGGCGACCCCGGCCACCCGTTCCGTCACCAGATCGGGGAACTGGTCGGCCAGCGCCATGATCGTCATGCCGCCCATCGAGTGCCCGACGAGCACCAGCGGGCCGTTCGGCGCGGCGGCGTCCAGCACCGCCTTGAGGTCGCGGCCGAGCTGGTCGATCGTGGCGGGCTCACCCGCGAGCTGGTCCCGGCCGCGCTCGGAGCGCCCGTGGCTGCGCTGGTCCCAGTAGACGGCCCGGACGCTGCCGCGCAGGGCCGCGCGCTGGAAGTGCCAGGCGTCCTGGTTGAGGCAGTAGCCATGGCAGAAGACGACGGTGAGCGGCTGCGGCTCGGCCCCGCCGCCCCGCTTGAAGAGGCCCGTCCAGCCGCGCCGCGGCACCGCCACCGGCTGCTCCACGACGTCCTCGACCTCGTAGTACAGCTCGGTGCCGTCCTCCGCGGCCACCGAACCCGGTGTGCCGCGCAACGCTCCGTACGGCCCGGCCGCGTCCAGCGCGAGCCGCGCCTTCCTGCGGATGCCCCGGCCGACCGTGAGCCGCTCCAGCGCGACGCCAGCGGCGGCGCCCGCCGCCACCACGCCGATCGCCGCACCGACGAAGCCGGCGCTCTTGCCGGCCCGCTCCCACTTCGCTCCGCTGTCCATGGTCATCGTGTTCCCGCTACTCCCCTGGTACGCGTCTCCCGTTGTCGACATAGACGCGCGGCACCCGGGTCCCGATCCGCGTGACGATCTCGTAGGCGATGGTGCCCGCGGCCAGCGCCCAGTCCTCCGCGGTCGGCTCGCCCCGGTCACCCGGCCCGAACAGTACTGCCTCGTCGCCCGGTTGGGCCGCGTCGCCCCCGAGGTCGACGACGAACTGGTCCATCGCGACCCGGCCGGCGACCGTCCGCCACTTCCCGGCGACCAGGGCGGGCCCCGAGCCCGAAGCGTGCCGGGGGACGCCGTCCGCGTAGCCCAGCGGGACGAGCGCCAGGGTCGTCTCACCCGGGGTGATGTAGTGATGGCCGTAGCTGACCCCGTGCCCGCCCGGCACCCGCTTCACCGACGCCAGCCGCGCGGCCAGCGTCATCACCGGCCGCAGCCCGAAGTCGGCGGGGCCGCCGACCTGCGGCACCGGCGAGATCCCGTACATCGCGACGCCGGGGCGCACCAGGTCGAAGTGCGACTCCGGAAGGGTCAGGGTGCCCGGCGAGTTCGCCATGTGCCGCACCTCGGGGTCGAGGCCGGCGGCCGCCGCGCCCGCCAGGGCGGTGTGGAAGGCCGCCAGCTCGGCGGCGATCGACGGATGGCCCGGCTCGTCGGCGCACGAGAAGTGCGACCAGATGCCGGTGACCTTGATCAGCCCGTCGGTCTCGGCCGCCCGCGCCGCGGCGGTCAGCTCCGGCCAGTCGGCCGGCTGGCAGCCGTTGCGGCCCAGGCCGGTGTCCGCCTTCAGCTGCACCCTGGCCGTGCGGCCCGCCTCGCGGGCCGCCGCGCACACCTCGCGCAGCGCCCACAGGGCGCTCACCGTCACATCGATGTCGGCCTCGACCGCGGCGCGCCACGGGCCGCCGGGCGTCCACAGCCAGCACAGCAGCCGGCCGCCCACCCCGGCCGCGCGCAACGCCAGCGCCTCCTCGGGCGTGGCGGTGCCGAGCCAGGTCGCCCCGGCCTCCAGCGCGGCCCGCGCGCACGGCACCATGCCGTGCCCGTAGGCGTCCGCCTTGACCACGGCCATCAGCCCGGCGCCGGGGGCACAGGCCCGCAGCGCCGTCACATTCGCCCGGAGCGCGGTCAGATCGATCTCCGCCCAGGCACGCATCGCAGTGTTGTCCATCGAGCCCAGTCTCTCAGGCCTGTGGCTCCGCCCCGCGCCTCCGCCCCGCGCGACCGGCGGAACGGGCCCGCAACCAGGCCGTCCTCCGGCGCGAGGACGGGGTTCAGCCGCCCGTCACCTGACGCCACGCGGCCGGAAGGGTGGCCGCGATGTCCTGGGCCGAGACGGGCGCGCCGACACCGGCGGCGGAGCCGGAGGCCAGCCGGGCGGCCAGGCCGTGGAGGTGGGCGCCGACGGACGCGGCGTCGCGGGGGGCGAGGCCGGCGGCCAGCAGGGAGCCGGTGAGGCCGGACAGGACGTCGCCGCTGCCCGCGGTGGCGAGCCACGACGTGCCGGTCGGGTTGACCCGCACCGGTACGGCCCGGTCGGGGTCGGCCACCAGCGTCGTCGAGCCCTTGAGGAGCACCGTGGCGCCGTACTGCTCGGCGAGCTCCCGCACTGACGCCAGCCGGGCCGCCTCGACCTCCTCCCGGGACCGCCCCAGCAGCGCCGCCGCCTCCCCCGCGTGCGGGGTGAGGACGGTGGCCGCGGTGCGCGCCCTGACCTGCTCGCGGGTGATCAGACGCAGCCCGTCCGCGTCGACGAGGACGGGCACCCCGGACGCGAGGACGTCGTCGACCGACCGCCGCGCCTCCGTACCGTCGCCGAGACCAGGACCGACCACCCACGCCTGGACGCGACCCGCTTCGGACGGCGGGCCGGTCGTGACGAGCGTCTCGGGGAAGCGGGCCAGCACGGCCTCCCCTCCGTGCCCGGCGTACCGCACGGCGCCCGCGCCGCCGCGCAGCGCGCCCGCCACCGCGAGGACGGCCGCGCCCGGGTAGCGGTCGGACCCGGCGACCACGCCGACGACACCGCGCCGGTACTTGTCGCTCTCGGGGGCCGGCACCGGCAGCAGCGCGGCGACCTCCGCGAACTGCAGGGCTTCGAGCGCCGGGGCCGGCAGACCGGGGCCGAGGCCGATGTCGATCAGGCGCGGGGCTCCGACGTGACCGGCGGCCGGGTCGATCAGCAGGCCCGGCTTGTAGGTGCCGAAGGTGACGGTGACATCGGCGTGCACGACCGGGCCGGTGACCTCACCGGTGTCGGCATCGACGCCGCTCGGCAGGTCCACGGCGACGACCGTGGCGCGGGAGTCGCGCGCGGCCCGCGCGAGCGGCACGGCCGCCGGCCGCAGACCGCCCTTCCCGCCGATGCCGACGATCCCGTCCAGGACGAGGTCGGCGCGGCCGATCAGCGGCAGCGCCGCGTCGGCGGTCACCGTACGCCCGCCCGCGGCCCGCAGGTCCGCCAGCCCGCCGCCGTGCGTACGGTCCGGCGCGAGCAGCACAGCGGTGACGGCGGCCCCGCGCCGCGCGAGCCTGGCCCCCGCGTACAGCGCGTCGCCCCCGTTGTCACCGCTGCCGACGAGCAGAACGACACGGGCGCCGTACACCCGCCCGAGCAGCCCGGCACAGGCAGCCGCCAGCCCGGCGGCCGCCCGCTGCATGAGCGCCCCCTCGGGCAACCGCGCCATAAGAGCGCGCTCCGCCGCCCGTACGGTCTCGACGGTGTGTGCGTGCCGCATCCGTTGTCCTCTCGTTTCCCGCCCGCGGGCGGGCGGTTCAACCCTCCGCGATCACCACAGCGGAAGCGATCCCCGCGTCATGGCTGAGCGAGACGTGCCACCCCCGCACCCCCAGTTCCGCCGCCCGCCGGGCCACCGAGCCGGTCACGGTGAGCCGTGGCTGGCCGGTGTCCTCGGTGGTCACCTCGGCGTCCAGCCAGACCAGCCCCGCCGGGGCGCCGAGCGCCTTGGCGAGGGCTTCCTTGGCGGCGAAGCGGGCGGCGAGCGAGGCGATGCCACGGGGTTCGCCGCCGGGCAGCAGCCGCTCGTTCCTGGTGAAGAGCCGGTCGGCCAGGCCCGGGGTGCGCTCCAGGGACGCGGCGAAGCGCTCGATCTCGGCGACGTCGATCCCGACCCCGATGATCATTCGACGGTCACCGACTTGGCGAGGTTCCGCGGCTGGTCGACCTCGTTGCCGCGGGCGGTGGCCAGCTCGCACGCGAAGACCTGCAGCGGCACGGTGGCCACCAGCGGCTGCAGCAGCACCGGGGTGCGCGGGATGCGGATGATGTGGTCCGCGTACGGGACGACCGCCTCGTCGCCCTCCTCGGCGATGACGATGGTGCGGGCGCCGCGGGCCCGGATCTCCTGGATGTTGGAGACGATCTTGTCGTGCAGCACCGACCGGCCGCGCGGCGACGGCACCACCACGACCACCGGCAGGTCCTTCTCGATGAGCGCGATCGGCCCGTGCTTGAGCTCACCCGCCGCGAAGCCCTCGGCGTGCATGTACGCCAGCTCCTTGAGCTTCAGCGCGCCCTCCAGGGCGACCGGGTAGCCGACGTGCCGGCCCAGGAACAGCACGGTGTTCTTGTCCTTCAGCGACCGCGCGAGCGCCCGCACCGGCTCCATCGTCTCCAGCACCTGCCCCACCTGGGTGGAGATCTCCGACAGCTCACGGATCACCCCGGTGATCTCGTCGCCCCACTTGGTGCCGCGTACCTGCCCCAGGTACAGCGCGACCAAATAGCAGGCGACGACCTGCGTCAGGAACGCCTTCGTCGAGGCGACGGCGACCTCGGGCCCGGCGTGCGTGTACAGCACGGCGTCGGACTCACGCGGGATCGTCGAACCGTTGGTGTTGCAGATGGCGAGCACCTTGGAGCCCTGCTCACGGGCGTGCCGCAGCGCCATCAGGGTGTCCATCGTCTCGCCGGACTGGCTGATCGCGACGACGAGCGTCCGCTGGTCCAGGATCGGGTCCCGGTACCGGAACTCGCTCGCGAGCTCCACCTCGCACGGCATCCGCGTCCAGTGCTCGATCGCGTACTTGGCGATCATCCCGGCGTGGAACGCCGTCCCGCACGCGACGATCACGACCTTGTCGATCTCGCGCAGCATCCGGTCGGGCATCCGCAGCTCGTCGAGGGTCAGCCGGCCGTCCGTGCCGATCCGCCCCAGCAGCGTGTCGGCGACCGCCTTCGGCTGCTCGGCGATCTCCTTGAGCATGAAGTAGTCGTAGCCGCCCTTCTCGGCGGCCGAGACGTCCCAGTCGACGTGATAGGGCCGCACCTCGGCCGGCTTGCCCTCGAAGTCGGTGACGGTGACGCTCTCCCGGCGCAGCTCGACGACCTGGTCCTGGCCCAGTTCGATCGCCTCACGGGTGTACGCGATGAACGCGGCGACGTCCGACGCCAGGAAGTTCTCGCCCTCCCCGACGCCCACCACCAGCGGTGAGTTGCGGCGCGCCCCGACCACCACGTCCGGCTCGTCCGCGTGCACCGCGACCAGCGTGAACGCCCCGTCCAGCTGCCGGCACACCTGCCGCATCGCCTCGGCCAGGTCCGCCGACGAGGAGAAGTGCTCGGCGAGCAGATGCGCCACGACCTCGGTGTCGGTCTCGGACTCCAGCGCGTGGCCGCGCTCGGCCAGCTCCGCCCGCAGCGCGGCGAAGTTCTCGATGATGCCGTTGTGCACCACCGCGACCCGTCCGGCGTTGTCCAGGTGCGGATGCGCGTTCACATCCGTCGGGCCGCCGTGGGTCGCCCACCGCGTGTGCCCGATCCCGGTTCCGCCGGCCGGCAGCGGCTGCCGTTCCAGCAGCGCCTCCAGATTGGCGAGCTTGCCGGCTTTCTTGGCGGCGGCCAGACCGCCGTCGGCCAGCACGGCGATACCCGCCGAGTCGTAGCCCCGGTACTCCAGCCGCCGCAGCCCGGCGACAACGACCTCGAGAGCGGACCGGCCGCCCACATACCCCACGATTCCGCACATGCCCGCCACCCTATGGCCGTACCGCCCCGCCGTCCCAGAGGCCCTCCGGGGGCGCCCGGCGCCCCCCGAGGTGAGCCGGGCGCGGCGCGGCAGCACAATGGGGCGTGTGCCGACCACCGATCAGCAGCAGCGCCGACGCGCCGAGATCAGCCCGTACGTGGACCTCAGCCGCGCGGAGTGGAGCGCGCTGCGGGAGCGGACGCCACTGCCGCTGACCGCCGACGAGGTGGAGCGGCTGCGGGGCCTGGGCGACGTCATCGACCTGGACGAGGTCGTGGACGTGTATCTGCCGCTGTCCCGGCTGCTCAATCTGTACGTGGCCGCCCACAGCGGCCTGCGGGGCGCCCTGAACACCTTCCTGGGCGACGCGGGCAACGGGCAGGGCGAACAGCCCGGCACCCCGTTCGTCATCGGGGTGGCGGGGAGCGTCGCCGTCGGGAAGTCGACCACCGCCCGTATCCTGCGCGCGCTGCTGGCCCGCTGGCCCGAGCACCCGCGGGTCGAGCTGGTGACCACCGACGGTTTCCTGCTGCCCAACGCCGAACTGCACCGCCGCGACCTGATGTCGCGCAAGGGCTTCCCGGAGTCCTACGACCGGCGCGCGCTGACCCGCTTCGTCGCCGATGTGAAGGCGGGCAAGGACGAGGTGACCGCACCCGTCTACTCGCACCTGATCTACGACATCGTCCCCGGGGAGCGCCTGACGGTGCGCCGGCCCGACATCCTCATCGTCGAGGGCCTGAACGTGCTGCAGCCGGCGCTACCCGGCAAGGACGGCCGCACCCGTGTCGGCCTCGCCGACTTCTTCGACTTCAGCGTGTACGTCGACGCGCGTACCGAGGACATCGAGCAGTGGTACCTCGGCCGGTTCCGCAAGCTCCGTGAGACGGCGTTCCAGAACCCGTTCTCGTACTTCCGCAAGTACACGCAGGTCTCGGAGGCGGAGGCGATGGAGTACGCCCGGCTGATGTGGCGGACCGTCAACAAGCCCAACCTGCAGCAGAATGTGCTGCCGACGCGCAGCCGCGCCACGCTGGTGCTCCGCAAGGGCCCGCAGCACAAGGTCCAGCGGCTGTCGCTGCGCAAGCTCTGAACTCACCGCGCACCGAACGCGCGCCGCCCGCCCGGGAATCCGGGCGGGCGGCGCTACTTTCGCGACACGCCCTAGCCGAGGACGGACTTCACGACGTCGGCCAGCCGGCCCGCGACCGCGCGGGCGTGGTCGATGTCGGCGGCCTCGACCATGACGCGGACCAGCGGCTCGGTGCCGGAGGAACGCAGCAGGACCCGTCCGGTGGTGCCCAGTTCGCGCTCGGCCTCGGCGACCGCGGCCGCCAGCTCGGGAGCGGTGTTGACCCGGCTCTTGTCGACGTCCGGAACGTTCACCAGCACCTGCGGGAGCCGCTGCATGACGCCGGCCAGATCGGCCAGCGTGCGGCCGGTGGCGGCGACGCGGGCGGCCAGCATGAGGCCGGTCAGCGTGCCGTCGCCGGTCGTGGCGTGGTCCAGGATGATGACGTGGCCGGACTGCTCGCCGCCCAGCGCGTAGCCGTGCTCCTTCATCGACTCCAGCACATAGCGGTCACCGACCGCCGTCTCGACGAGGTGGATGCCCTCGCGTTCCATCGCCAGCTTGAAGCCGAGGTTGGACATGACGGTGCCGACCACGGTGTTCTCCCGCAGCCCGCCCCGCTCGCGCAGGTCCAGGGCCAGCACGGCCAGGATCTGGTCGCCGTCGACCTCGTCGCCGTCGGCGTCGATGGCCAGGCAGCGGTCCGCGTCGCCGTCATGGGCGATGCCGAAGTCCGCGCCGTGCTCGACGACGGCGGCCTTGAGCAGTTCGAGGTGCGTGGAGCCGCAGCCGTCGTTGATGTTCAGGCCGTCGGGCTGGGCGCCGATCGTGATGATCTCGGCGCCGGCCCGGGAGAACGCCTCGGGCGACACCCAGGCGGCGGCGCCGTGCGCCTCGTCCAGGACGATCTTCAGTCCGTCGAGGCGGTTCGGCAGCACCCCCATGAGGTGCGCGACGTACTGGTCGAAGCCCTCGGTGTAGTCCTTCACGCGGCCGACGCCGGAACCGGTCGGCCGGTCCCAGGGCTCGCCCGCGCGGTGCTCCTCGTAGGTCTTCTCGATGCGCTCTTCGAGCTCGTCGTCGAGCTTGTGGCCGCCGCGGGCCAGGATCTTGATGCCGTTGTCCGGCATCGCGTTGTGGCTGGCGGAGAGCATCACGCCGAGGTCGGCACCCAGCGCACCGGTGAGATACGCCACCGCTGGGGTGGGCAGCACACCGACCCGCAGGACGTCCACGCCCGCGCTCGCGAGGCCCGCCACGATGGCGGCCTCCAGAAACTCCCCCGAAGCACGCGGATCGCGTCCGACCACGGCCACCGGCCGATGACCCTGGAACGAGCCCGCCTCAGCGAGCACATGAGCCGCCGCGACGGACAGGCCGAGCGCCAGCTCGGCGGTCAGGTCCGCGTTGGCGACGCCGCGCACGCCGTCCGTGCCGAAGAGTCGTCCCACTGTTATTCCTCCGAGTATGGGAACCATGGGCGTTACCGACAGATATACGCCCTGGGCACTAAAAAGCGAACGCCCCGGAGGCGCACAAAGTGCCTCCGGGGCGAACGCCGAGCGTGATTAGCGCTTGCTGAACTGCGGCGCCTTACGGGCCTTCTTCAGACCGGCCTTCTTGCGCTCGACCGCACGGTCGTCACGCGTCAGGAATCCGGCCTTCTTGAGGGCGGCGCGGTTGTTGTCCGTGTCCGCCTCGTTCAGCGCACGGGCAACACCCAGGCGCAGCGCACCGGCCTGGCCGGAGATGCCGCCGCCACCGATACGCGCGATGACGTCGTAGCGGTTGTCCAGCTCAAGGAGCTTGAACGGCTCGTTGACTTCCTGCTGGTGCACCTTGTTCGGGAAGTAACCCTCGAGGGTGCGACCGTTGATCTTCCACTTGCCAGAGCCCGGCACGATGCGGACACGGGCGATGGACTGCTTGCGGCGGCCGGTGCCGGCTGCCGGCTGCGGGTCGCCGAAGCGGCCCGCGAGAGACTCGGAGGTGTACTCCTCCGGAGCCTCGGACTCCGAGGTGTACTCCGTAGGAGCCTCCTCGGACCCGAAGGCCTCAACGGTCTCGGTGGTGTCGTCAGCCTCGACGACGGGGGCCTCGGTAGTGGTCTCAGCCACGATTCTCCTCAGATGCTTTCTGCTGGTAGCTGGTGGCCGGGACTACTGCGAGACCTGGCTGATCACGAACGGGACCGGCTGCTGCGCAGCGTGCGGGTGCTCGGCACCCGCGTAGACCTTCAGCTTCGAGAGCATCTGACGGCCCAGGGTGTTCTTCGGGACCATGCCCTTGATGGCCTTCTCGACGGCCTTCTCGGGGTTCTTGTCGAGCAGCTCGTCGTAACGGACGGAGCGCAGACCACCCGGGAAGCCAGAGTGGCGGTAGGCCATCTTCTGGGACTTCTTGTTGCCGGACAGGTGAACCTTGTCGGCGTTGATGATGATGACGAAGTCACCGGTGTCAACGTGCGGGGCGTACACAGGCTTGTGCTTGCCCCGGAGAAGGTTCGCGGCCTGAGAGGCCAGACGGCCCAGGACAACGTCCTGCGCGTCGATGACGTGCCACTGGCGAGTTACATCGCCGGGCTTGGGGCTGAACGTACGCACGGTCGTAGCCTTCGCTTCTTCAGAGAGTGGAGTCCTGACAAGGCCACCCGGACGATCACGACAGCCCTGGCGGTACTCGGGGACGCAACCCGGTACTGCCGCTGGTGTTCGGCCCGGCGGACCGGCGTAAGGGCCTCTCACGTGAGAACGAGCAAGCCAATACGCATAACGAACTCGCAGAATACCCGGCTTCGACCGTACGGGTCAAAACGCGGCCCAATGCCCTGGTCAGGAGCTTGTCGTCAGCCGTCCGTCACCTGGTCGTCACCGCCCGCGGCCCTACCGTTTGCGCTCCACCCGGCGCTCGTCCCAGACCGGCTCCGTCGACTCGCGGACGAATCCGTCCGAGCCGAAGACCAGATAGCGGTCGAAGGACCGGGCGAACCAGCGGTCGTGGGTCACCGCGAGCACCGTGCCGTCGTAGGCCTCCAGGCCCTCCTGGAGGGCCTCGGCGCTCTCCAGGTCAAGGTTGTCCGTCGGCTCGTCCAGCAGGAGCGCGGTGGTACCCGCCAGCTCCATCAGGAGGATCTGGAAGCGGGCCTGCTGGCCCCCGGAGAGGCTGCCGAAGTTCTGGTCGCCCTGCCGTTCCAGCTCGTAGCGGCGCAGCACGCCCATCGCCCGGCCGCGGTCGTGCGCGTTCTCGGTCCACAGGATGTCGACCAGCGAGCGCCCCTCCAGCTCCGGGTGCGCGTGGGTCTGCGCGAAGTGACCGGGCACCACCCGGGCGCCGAGCTTCCAGGAACCGGTGTGCCGGACGTCCTGGCCGGCCAGCAGCCGCAGGAAGTGTGATTTACCCGACCCGTTGGAGCCGAGCACCGCGACCCGCTCGCCGTAGTAGATCTCCAGGTCGAACGGCTGCATCAGCCCCGTGAGCTCCAGCCCCTCGCAGGTCACCGCCCGCACCCCGGTACGGCCGCCGCGCAGCCGCATCTTGATGTCCTGCTCGCGCGGCGGCTCCTGAGGGGCACCCGCGTCCTCGAAGCGCTTCAGCCGGGTCTGGGCCGCGTGGTACCGCGACGCCATGTCCGGACTGATCGCGGCCTGCTGGCGCAGCCGGAAGACCATCTGTTTGATCTTGGTGTGTTCTTCCTCCCACCGGCGCCGCAGCTCCTCGAACCGCGCGAAGCGGTCCTTGCGCGCCTGGTGGTACGTGCCGAAGCCGCCGCCGTGCACCCAGACGTCGGGGCCCGCGGGCCCCGGCTCGACGCTGACGATGCGCTCGGCGGAGCGGGCCAGCAGCTCCCGGTCATGGGAGACGAACAACACGGTCTTCTTGGTCTGCGCGAGCTGTTCCTCCAGCCAGCGCTTGCCGGGTACGTCCAGATAGTTGTCCGGCTCGTCCAGCAGCAGCACCTCGTCGGTGCCGCGCAGCAGGGCCTCCAGCACCAGGCGCTTCTGCTCACCGCCGGAGAGCGTCTTGACCTCGCGCCACTGCGCCCGCTCGTACGGGACGCCCAGTGCGGACAGGGTGCACATGTCCCACATGTTCTCGGCCTCGTAGCCGTGCGCCTCCGCCCAGTCGCTGAGCGCGTGCGCGTAGGCCATCTGGGCCGGTTCGTCGTCCTGCGCCATGATCGCCAGCTCGGCCGCGTCGACGGCCTTCGCGGCCGTCCTGATCCGCGCCCGCGATACGGAGACCAGCAGGTCCCGGACCGTCCGGTCGTCCCGGACCGAACCCACGAACTGCGGCATGACGCCGAGCCCGCCGCTGATGGTCACCGAGCCGCCGTCCGGCTTGAGCTCTCCCGAGATCAGCCGCAGCAGGGTCGTCTTGCCCGCGCCGTTCGCCCCGACCAGAGCGACCTTGGCGCCTTCTCCCACCCGGAACGAGACGTCGCCGAGCAGCACCCGTCCATCCGGAAGGTAGTACTCCAGGTGTGCCGCCTCTACATGTCCCATAGCTCTGGATTCTCGCCCCTGCCAGGGCCCGGGCCCAAACCGATTTCCAGCACCCGGACAGCGGTGCCCGGGACCGCCCGGATCGGGCGTCCGCGTCACCCGTTCGCCGAATATGATGCGCGTCATGACTGATGGGCCCACGCCTCCCCACGACCCGCGCCAGGGCTTCACGGCGCCCACCCCGCCCGAGTCCGGGGGCGAGGGCCGGCGCGAGGTGCTGGAGGGGCGGGTCATCCCGTCCCGGCCGCTCCCCTACCAGGCCGGGCCGCCCGCGGCGGGCGCCCCGCAGCCACCGCGGATACCCGACGGCACGGCACCGCAGGCACCGGCGCAGCCGGACCCGTACGGCCCCGGAGCACAGGCCCGGCCCCCGGCCGGCGCCCAACAGCCCGAGCGGGCTCAGCAGCAGGCCCAGCAGCCCCCGCAGGGCGACCCCGGCGCACCGCAGGCTCCCGCCTGGGCCCCGCCGACGAGCGGCCTCGGCGCCGCCGGCGCCCCGCCGGCCTTCCCCCAGCAGTCGCAGGGCCCGGCGGCCGGCCCCGGCGCCTTCCCGCAGGCCCCGCAGTCCAACGCCCCCGACTGGGGAGCGCTCGCCGCGCAGCGCGAGGCCGCGGCGAAGCGCCGCAAGCTGTTCATGGTCGGTGGCGGAGCGCTCGCCGCGGTGGCCGTCGCGGGGATCGTCGCGGCCGCCGTCGTGGCGTCCAACAAGAGCGACGGCAAGCCGAAGGCGGGCCCCACCACCACGGCGCCCTCCCAGCCGCTGCCGCCCGAGCCGTCCTTCTCCTCGGTCGCGCCGCCGCCCCCGAAGAACCCGCTGGACTACATCTCCACGGCCAAGAAGGACACCGCCCCCATCAGCGCGGAGACCCTCTTCCCCGGCAAGCTGATGACCATCGCGGGCCGCACGTACACCAGGACCGCCGGCACCCAGACGA